>CAXMMZ010000120.1:0-5230 GCA_964194565.1 Arenicellales bacterium | reverse complement strand
TTTAGCATTATTCATCCGACCTAGGTGTCCATAAGTGGCCGCGAGCATTTCACATACCTTGCACCACCCAATAGATGGGTCAGGTTCCCAGTAGTCAGGGTTAAGCTCGATAGCGCGCTCAAACGAAGCCGCCGCCGCTTCGAACCGATTCAACCCGAACTGGGCCATGCCGTGAAGATAGGAGTACAAATCCTGACTATGCGGATCGAGTCTTCGCGCCGTCTCCAGTAGTTCGGATACTTCATGTAGCTTTCCTGCCATAATGAGCACTTCGGCCAAGGCGTAATTTCCGTCGGCGTCATTGGGATTGATTGCTATGGATAACCTCGCCTCCGCAATAGCGTCATCATGCTCGTATTCTCTGATGAGAATTTGAGAAACGACTTGGTGGGCCAGGGCCGTTGGATGCTGCAACGCGCTTTCGACGGATTTCTTTGCCAGTTTCTTCGCTCCCTGCAACCCCAATCCCAGGACCACACTCCACTCGTGATAGGCGCTGTCCCAATAGATCGATGCCATCGCCGCATGGGCGCGTCCGTAGTCTGGATCCAGTTCGATCGCTTTCACGAAATACGCTAACGCCTTGGCGTAATGCTCTGGGGTTCTTTTCTTATAGTGTTCCCAACCCCTCAAAAACTCATCGTAGGCTTCGGGGCTTGAAGTTTCCGCTTCAGCCTGAGAATGTTCTTCCTGAGGTGTTAGCTTTAGGGATAGCGCTGCCACAACATTCCGCGATACTTGGTCTTGCAGTGCGAACACATCCGCGAGTGCACCGTCGTAGCGTTCGGCCCAAAGATGCCCGCCGGTGGTGGCGTCGATGAGTTGGGCGTTAATACGTACTTGGTCCCCCGAACGGCGGACGCTGCCTTCCAGTACATAACGCACGCCGAGCTCTTCAGCTACTTGCCGAACCTTTACCGCCTTGTCCTTATAGGTAAACACGGAATTACGTGCGATGACGAACAACCCCGACAGCTTGGACAGATCGGTTATCAAGTCTTCGGTCATGCCGTCGACGAAATACTCCTGCTCCGCGTCATTGCTCATGTTGGTAAAGGGCAGCACGGCGATTGAGGATTTGTCGGGCAACGGAAACGCCATGCGTTCTACAGATGCCGGTTCTTCCCGCGGTGCCCAGGGCTTAAACCAATAAGCGGCTGCTCCCGCCACAACAAGGGCAATAGCGGCGACGGCTACAATCAGTCTCCGCGTCTTTGGCGACACTTCGCGTTGACGACTCTCCTGCGGAGGCGGAATCGTTTCACCTGACCTCAGCGCGACTCGATAAACACGGACCCGCTCATCAAATCCCTTAACCTGTTGCTCGCCCAGGTCCTCCTGAACGAATGGCATACGCTGCGGAAGCGCTTCATGGATGGCACCTGTGATACATACACCACCTGGCTCGGCCAGCTGCTCCACCCTTTGTGCCAACACAACCCCCGCACCTGTCACCGTATTGTCGGCAATAACGACTTCACCCATCGCAATGCCCACTCGTACTATGGGTCGGATGCTGTCATTGAGTTGGGCGTTGTAACTGGCGTGGTCGGCTTGAAATGCGAGCGCAGCCGTTACCGCATCCGAGGCACGCTCAAACTCAGCGAGCAGAGCATCGCCACGGAGTTCACGCACACGACCATGGTGTTTTCCAATGGCGTCGCCAAAACGACGAAAGGTGTCTTGGATACGCTCGTGAGCCAGATGCTCATCTTGCTGCACCAAGGCGGTTGAGCCTGCCACGTCCGCGTGCAGGATGACAGCCAGTTTCCCAGATCGGCGATGCGCAGCCATTGGTACTCCGAATGGACCCCAAGGTCAGCGGATGTTACTACACCCCGGGCTCCTATGCGCATCTAGTCGATGTCATCGAAGCTTCATCGCTCATGGCGGTTTCTATAGAAGGCGCCCCCGAGCACGTCGATTTGCACGTGCTGGAAAAACTTACAACGACGACGGTGATTCTAGGTACCGTGGCGACCGGCACGAGTCGAGTCCATCCTGGAGATTCAAGACGGGCTACGTGAAGCGCCGTTGCACATTGATGCCGATAGACTAATGGCCACTCCAGACTGCGGCCTTGGTTTACTTGGCCGCGACCTGACTTTGAAAAAGCTAAAGAATATGTCCGCCGCATCGCACGCTCTTCCCGGATAATGCATAGTCCGCCTTCGCGAAATATCCGGGCTAGACCGGTGATGTGGGTCCGGCAAGGACTGTTTTGTTACGTCTCTCCCACATGCGCAACAGCTCGAACTTTTGGAAAAGCACTAATTTCGCGAGTTCAAACGCCGAAATCACTTTGAGCACGGGACTTAATATGACCAATTCGTCTGAATTGGACCACACACCGGCCCTTCAGACGTGAACATTCGGAAACACCGAGCGTCCGCAGATGGCCGAGCCTGTGCGAAAACCCAAAATGACAAGTGCCAGTGGTAATTACTATTTGCAATTCAATTGGCACGTGGCCAATGTGGTACTCAAAGTCTGAAACGCTAATGATTTATTGGCAATGTGGAGCCACGGCCCAGCGCCATCAAAATCACGCGTCTTTTCACACACTCTCGGCCGATTAACGACCGTAGATCATACAAACGCTACCAGACTGACCAACGTGAAACCTCTGTTTGCTCGCCTGGCCACCAGCGGACTATCGATAACGCGTGTAGTTGACATTCAGCTTTCTTGAAATTCGCAAAAAAAGCAATCAGTGTCCCAATTATGGGAGATAATACTGCCACAATGCTCGGTCATCCGAGTCATGTTGATAGTAGTTGTCTATTTTAGGTCGCTAACAAAGAGGAGGTAAAAGTCATGTATGCAGTAGTAAGAAGTTATTCGGGTCCAGGAGCGAAAGAGCTCTTCGACCTAATCGAGGAACGTAAAGCAGAGGCTGGAAGCATTATCCGTTCTGTTACGGGTTTCGTAGCGTATTCGCTCATCCGCACCGATGACGGTGGTGTCACGGTGACGGTCTGCCAAGACAAGGCAGGCACGGACGAAAGCCTCCAGGTGGCGCGGGACTGGATACAAGAAAACGCGTCGGATTTGGGCGCGAGCCCACCTTCGGTCTCGGAGGGTTCCGTCGTGCTGCATCTGAACTAGCGTAAATAGCTGGCGCCCGTCGATTAAGGGTCTCTGGCGCAGTGTGGTGACGGAATGCCAGTGCTCGAGAGGAGCTTATAAAATAAGTGTCGTGACTGGCGGCCTGTTGCGAGCATCACAAAACGATGAAAGGTGGCCCATTGAGGCCACCTTTTTTGTACGTGCCATGGCCGGTATACGACCGGAGATAATACAGACTCCTAGCGTCACTTGATCTTCAGCTTGCTCGGCCATCTCCAACGCATTATCAACTTCAATACCAAGAAATCTAACGGTGCTTTCTAACTCCGTGCTACCTAATAGCAACTGAACCGCACGAAGAGTTCGTTGTAACGTGGTATCGGTAAGCACCAACTTTTTGTTAAATAGGTTCTAGGCTGCGCCAAGATTGTAATGAGAATCGCATCACTACTTCCCGCTGCGACGGAAATCGTCTGCGCGCTAGGCGCGCGCGATGCGCTCGTGGGGATGTCGCATGAATGTGACTATCCACACGGTGTCGGTGAGTTACCGGCGCTGACTTCATCGCGTTTGGCAATGCCCGGGTCAAGTGCTGAGATTGATCGCGGTGTACGCAATGCGTTGCAGGACGCGTTGTCGTTGTTTGCGGTGGATGCGGAGCGCTTGGCGGCGCTGGCGCCGGACGTGATTTTGACTCAGGACCTTTGCGCGGTGTGCGCAGTGGCCTACGAGGATGTGCAGCGTGCGGTGGATGCCGTGTTGCCGACACCGGCCACGATTGTGAGTTTGAATCCGTATTGTCTCGCCGACCTGTGGACTAGTATCCGCGCTGTGGCGGCGGCGATTGAGCATGTGCCGCAGGGTGAGTCTTTGATTGCCACGTTGCAGCAGCGATTGGCAGCCATACGAACTCATTCGTCTACAGCCGGTCCCGGTCCGAAGGTTGTCACCATTGAATGGTTGCAGCCGGTAATGTTGGGGGGGTTATGGACACCGGAACTGGTGCGGATCGCCGGCGGTGTGCCGCTTGGCGTCGAAGACGGATGCAAAGCACCGACCGTATCGCGCGATGCACTCGCCGCATTAGACCCGGACGTTGTCGTGCTAAAGCCCTGCGGCTATACCGTCGAACAAACCCTTGCCGAGCGGCACGTGCTGCCGCAAGCGGTGCCCTGGGAGCTGTGGCGTGCGGTCAGCAACGGCCGCGTTTATGTGGTCGATGGCAGTGCGTACTTCAACCGGTCCGGCCCGCGTCTCGTGGATTCGGCGGAAATTTTGGCGATGCTCCTCGATCCCGTATCCAACACTGCCGCACTGTCGCGTTACGGTACGGATGTGTACCAAATCAACGCGGCACTGCAGGCCGAATCGCTGCACCCTCAGGCGACACGGGCATGATCCGCGGCTCACTGTTTGCCTATGCGTTGCTTACCACGTCGGCGCTGATGTGGGGCGGCAACTTTACCGTTGGGCGCTATATCCATGCGCAAATTGCACCTGGTACGCTGAACCTGTTGCGGTGGTCGCTCGTGATTTTGATCCTGTTGCCGTTTACGTTGCGGGCGTTGCACCGGCAACGCGAATTGCTGTTCCGGCATTGGCGATTTATTGTGGCGCTCGGGGTGACCGGCATCACTTTATTTCACACCTTCGTCTACTCGGCGCTGAATTGGACCGGGGCCGTCAATGCGACGTTAATTTTTACGACCATACCGATGTTTATCGTGGCAATGTCCTGGCTGCTGTTCCGCGAGCCGGCATCGATGCGTCAGTTTATAGGGATTGCGGCGTCGATGTTCGGTGCGTTGGTCGTCATTACCCGCGGCGACTTAGGGCTGGTGTTGACATTGGAGTTTAATCGCGGCGATTTGTTGATGCTGATCGCGGTGCCGAATTGGGCGTTGTATTCCGTATTGTTGCGGCGCCGCCCGGCGGAGATTGAACCATTGGTATTGGTCATGTCGACGGCCATCGTCGGTTTGATATGCCAGCTGCCGATCGCGCTGTGGGAAGTCGCGGATCAGGGCTGGCCTGCGTTGACTGCTCCGGTCGCGCTTAGTGTCGGCTACGTCGCGGTGTTCGCGGGTGTGGTCGCGTATCTGTGTTGGAATCGCGGAGTTGCCGAAGTCGGTGCGAACCGGGCCGGGCTGTTTTTGAACCT
>CAXMMZ010000119.1:0-18497 GCA_964194565.1 Arenicellales bacterium | reverse complement strand
TGGACGTGATCGATGCCCGGCAAGCGCGCCTGCTGCAGGCAACGCTAAACCGCGAGCCCAGCCTGCAGGACGGCGACCCCCTACCGCCGCTGTGGCACTGGATTTACTTTCTTGTGCCGTCGCGCCTCAACGACCTTGGCCGAGACGGCCACCCCAGGCTTGGCGGTTTCATTCCACCCGTCGATCTGCCCCGCCGTATGTGGGCCGGCGGACGATTCGAGTTCAGCGCGCCGCTCCGATTCGGGGAGACGATCACGAAGTCCTCGTCGATACAGAATGTCACACTCAAACAAGGACGTAGCGGCACACTTTGCTTCGTGACGCTAAAGCATGAGTTCACCGGCGAGGATGGCGGGCCGCGGCACCGCGAAGAACAAGATATCGTCTACCGCGAGGACCCGGCACCGGGCTCGGCACGTCCCGAGGCGCCCGCGCCGCCGGACGACGGAAAATGGTCATACACGGTCGAACCGTCGGCCGTCATGTTATTCCGCTATTCCGCACTCACCTTCAATGGACACCGCATTCACTACGACCGGGACTATTGCCGCGATGTGGAAGGGTATCCCGGTCTCGTGTTTCATGGTCCCCTAACGGCAACGCTTCTGGCCGATTTCGCTGCGCGGCAGATACCAAACCGCACGATCGCGAAGTTTACCTTTCGGGCAGTAGGGCCGCTGTTCGACGATATGCCTTTTGTTATTCGGGGCAAGTCGGCCGACCCGGATGGCGATGAATTGGATCTCTGGGCCGAGACCCCTATGGGTAGGCTCGCTATGACCGCATCGGCAACGTTCTCACTCGAGCCCGGATAATTCACGGAGGGTTCGGAGTTCAGGGGAAATCGGGCTAAGTAGTCGGTGCGGTCGCCCGAAGATTCATAGCCGTAGCTATGGATCAAGGGGGATCGTGACGAATACGACGCCCGATTTTTCCTGACTTCGAACAGGACAAACTGTACCGAAACCCTAATCCCTAAAGTACCGAGGAACCGGTTCATAATTTGGAGAACTTCCGGTTCACCGTCCGCCTTCGTGAAATATCCGGGCTAAACGCGACATCGACGGGTTCGTGTGGTGAAATAGAATGACCGGGTCTAACCAATTGCGGTAGACAATGTTCGCCCGTATTGCTCGGAACGACAAAGGACTATATTTCATGCTAGCTGTCGCCGCTGGTTTGGGGGGGGGGATGTGGTACGGGATTACGATGGAGCGTGGCCCGTTGGATTCTCAGATGCGGGAAATCGCGATGCCGGCACACTCATCAACTGTGCGTGCATCCGAGGTAGGGCCTACAACGCCATCTGCAGATCGAAGTCCGAGCCCTAAGCTCGACATATCTACCGCCGAACCCACCTCGGAGGAGCTATTCCTGAACGCGCTGGTGTCGGGCGAATTCGAGACCGCGGTCGCGCAATACGATCGTATCTATACGGACCAAGGTATCGAGCGCAGCGATGCCTTCCGACAGATATTGATCAACCACGCATCGAGCCTGATTCAAGACCGCGATACCGCGAGTGCCATCAAACTGCTACAGACTTATCTGGCCATCTTCTATAACGACATGGATGTGCTTTTTACCTTGGGCCGCGCATACCGCGACGACGGTCAACTCTTACCCGCCTTTGAAGCGTTTCAAGCCGCCCATCGCAATGCTGACGGTTCTACTATCCGCGGCATCATTCGTGTCCAGCAATACGATGTAATTGCCCGCTATGTGCGACAGCTCAAAGAACAGAATAAGCCCGAGGAGGTCATTGCGCTATACCGTCGCCTCAGCGAGTCCCAGCCCTATGTTCCCGGCTACTATATTGCGTTGGCGCGCGCTTACGCCGAGGCACAACGCTACAGCGATGCTATACGGACACTCCGCTATGTACAGATCGATATCGATGTGGGGCCGCAGGCGACACGGATGATTCAGGAATATCTAAACGAGCATCAATAGATCAACATGAATTATCCGGGCTAGCCATAACTATTGATCTTTCGAGCAAGTCGTCACCGATGCATATCGGTAATTTCGAAGGTCTCACGATTATCGCGCTTTATGGCCTGCTTTCAGATCGAGTTGAAATCAAAGTCGGCATTTCAGCAACCAATCCTTGTTCGTCGCGGAGAAACAGCATCCAGTCGAGCAGCAGACTAATTTCTTCCTCGTCGTCGGGAGTCATATCCTCAAACTGCAAACCCACCAATGTGTCCGGGCCCACGCCCGCCGGCGCATTACTACGACGAACGACTTTGGCAGCGAGATTGATCTCCGATCCACACGGATTCGGAATTCGCACTTGTACCGATTGACCGAGATTGGGGGCGACATCGACGGTGAGCATTAAAAACCCACCTTCGGACAGGTCCTCCAGAATCGCCTTGAGTTCTGCGTTATCGCCATACTGGATTTCCATTCGGTAGGCTACGCGTGCATGCGCCCGCCGGCCGCCACCGGTCTGGCTTAGGAGCACGGCGAGTGCGTTGTCTATTCTGGACCGCTGGAGAATGTCGGTAATTTCAAATTTGAGTCCAACAAGACTCCCCTCTTCACAGGGATTTATGCGCAAAATCTCACCGTCTACGATGAGTTCTTCGTGATCTTTCGAAGGTAAGCGCAACTCGATAGAGTCGCCCACTTGACTCACGCCGTCCTCGACCACCAGTTGCGCGCCCCCCATCGACACATCCTGTAATGTCGCGGAGGTCCAATCTTCGCTATTAGCAGTCTTCGCCCGGATTTTCGCTGCAACGAGTAACCGGGGACGCCGTCTGCGGCTAGGGACAAGAACATCACCGCTATCTTCAATTTTAAACATTTAATGCTGGTCTCGTTCGTTAATGCCGTCCCTTTGCGATTAATGAATTAAAGTGCTTTCACCCACTAATTAGGATAGTAGATTCCGCTGGATTGCTGACATTTATTCAACTCTGTGGCAGTTTTCGACACACGAATTAACATTTGATTACCGCATCGGATTCTTCCTGGGTAGGTCCCGTGCGGCCGGAAAATCCAGCAAAATCGATCACTATTGGTATTTATAGGCTCTATTTCGATAATTATAATATAAAAGTGGAGATTCTTTTGCTTTATTCTTCGTGAAGCACGGGGAAGCCGATTTACCAAGGCCATTCTCGATCTCTCCCAACAGGCGAGAATTTCCGACAAAAGGGGTCAACTCCATGCCATCTTCGGTAGTTAGCACCCGCTTCCCGCCTTGGCGCCGAGCCACTGCAAATTACTAAGGTCGACCAGCTAGGTTAAAATGCGATTACCAACAGAACTGATTAGAGAAATCGGTGATGATTCCAAGTAAAACAAAGAAGCTGGCTTACTCCGGTATTTGGGTACTGATTATCTATCTGTGCAGCGAACTTGCCGCATTTGCGGGCTACAGTATCAGCCAAGGCAGCCTCTTTTCTTGGTCACATTTCGACCGTCTTCGCCACGAAATTGCTGAGCCACCCGCAACTGACAAAATAGCCACTAATCAAGGCGGTATGGGAAACCGAACCAAAATTGAGGTGCTGCATCCCTATCTCGGTTACGTAATCCAGTACGCCGATAAGAACTGCCCGGACTTCGGATTTTGCGATAGCAAAACCGTGAACAAGCAAGGTGCTCCCATTATCCCTAAGACCGACGATAACTTCATAGTTGGAGTTTTTGGCGGATCCTTTGCGCACCAAACGCCACTATTGTCGACTAAAGCCTTGTTTGAGCAAGAGCTGAAGACGATTCCGGCTCTATCCGGTAAGACTGTCGTGATTATCCCGGTTGCATTAGGTGGCTAAAAACAACCGCAGACTCTCATGGCGTTGAATTATTTTTTATCATTGGGTGCACACTTCGATATCGTCATCAATATCGATGAATTTAATGAAGTCGCGCTGCCGCCAGGTGAGACATTTGGGGAAAAACGAATACCGGTTCTACCCTCGTCTGTGGCCTCGACGAGTAAAAAAAGTCACGGACTTCGAGCTGCCGTCTCTACACGGGTCTATAAGGTACTTTAACAAAAAACAACGGCAATGGTCGCAACGATTTATCGACCACCCCATACGTTATAGCATCATCGGCAATCTGCTCTGACAGTATAACAATAAACGCTGGGCTAATAAGATAGGCCACGCGCAAAACGCGATAATTGAATATAATGCGAGAAAAGATGCTAATAAAAAACGCAAGAAACTCACCTTTACAGCGTCCAGACCCATGTATAAATTCAAGAGTAAACCCGAATTTTACGCAGATCTTGCTAGAAACTTGAGTCTAAGCTCGCTGCAAATGTCGACCATCACTCGTGCGTACGAATTTGAATACTTTCATTGCTTACAGCCAAATCATTATGTGAACAATTCCAAACCGATGAGTGATGAGGAGAAAGCCAACGCAATAATAGAAAAACACCCGTATCGAAAGGGTGTAATCAGGGGCTATCCCGAATTAATCAACGAAGGGAAATGGCTCATTGAAAAAGGCGTTAACTTTTATGATCTTACGCAAATGTTTGCGAGCAATACCGCAATTTTGTATCGAGACCCGTGCTGTCATCTTAACCAGCAAGGTTATGGTCTTGTTATTAAGAAAATTGTCCACAACAATTAAAGCAATCTATACACAGTAAAGATGCACTTATATCCCTGTTCTTTGTCATAAACCCATCGGATTTCCCATCGACAACACTAACACAAGATCGTAATGCCCATATCACCAAGAGCGTATTTAACGTCTATATCGTTCAATGCGATTTATCTGGTCGTGGGTACAGCCATATTGATTGTCCCTTTTCCATTACGTGACCTGTCGTTCTATGTCTATGTGATATCAATCTCTACTACTGCGACAATAGGTCCCTATTTTCTTTTAGTTAGCTCGCGCGACACCGGCACCGGTATTATTATCGCCTATCTCGTTACGATCGTAGCCAACATGATTGGCATTTATGTGTGCCTTAGTTATTGGTCGTCGAATAATAGTATTATCTTTGTTGGCGCGTGGCTGCTTGTTTCTACGTACCTATTCCACCTATTAGCTGGCACACCGGTACCGGCAGTGCGTAAGCCGTGGTGGTGGATCAATGCAGTAATTATCTTCGCCATAGCCTTAGCGATACCAGATATAAATGGCGTTAGTTTGCATCTCCAGGACATTTCGGCACCAACACACTTTCGGATTTATTTGGATAAGAGTCATATCTATCGGACGACTCAGCATTCCCGTGCGTACGTTAAACGTTCTAAGCGTGGGCGGGTCAAATTGTATAGTCCCGTCAGCAGCAATCAAGATGACGAGCTACATTTGTTGCTTAAATCCGCGAAGCCAAGCAGCGTAACCATTAGAAAGATTAGTTACGATAATTATCTAGGCTACCGAAGGTTTGCTTTGCACGATATTGAGTCCGAGGAACTGGCAGGTGTATTTCGAGTTCCGAACTCGATTGATAATTTTCGAATTCGCAAAATCGGAAATGGCGTAACAATTAATCCTATAACCGAACCGCTATGGCTTATATTAGCCTTACCCGACCAATTGAGCTTGAACCGCTTATCATCCGCTCATATCGTTCACGTAATTCGCGCACTCGTTCTATGGGAGTTGGTCTGGTTCTCGTTTCTGTTTATCGCTCCACTGGAATCAAGAAAGCGATGAGTAAAATGTCAACGCGTGCGCACTCAACAATAACCGCTCCGCCATGGTGGCTATGGACCACGCTGATTCATCTGTTTTTCATAACCATTGCGGCAGCGATTATTTTTAGTGCAGTTCCCGGTTGGTTGGAGAGCCGGGATAGTGCCCTGAGCCTTTATCATGAAAGCAATTATGCCGTATGGTGGTCTGGATATTGCTTTCTGGCGGCAGGAGTAATTTTCTACGCGCTCACGGGCAATGTAAGCACCAATAAAGATCGATTTATGTGGGCTGTGGTTGCAGCGGTTGCGTTCGCTTTATCTACAGACGAGATCGGCTCGTTACACGAGCGGCTTAGCAGGGTTGGCGGCTGGTGGGCACTACTTCCGTTTGCGGTCATTGGCACTGCAGCTTTTGGCTACGCAATAGGCCGAACGGTATTAACTCCGACCCATCGCCTCAGCGGCATTTTAATTTTATGTAGCTTGCTTATCTTTTTTGCCATCGCCGGACTGGAATTTGTAGAGCATAATTATCGAATTAGGAGTCGTTTTTTAGCCAGAGGTAGTTTGGTCCTAGAGGAAGCGATCGAATTATTTGCCGCATCGTTATTGATTCTTTCCGCCATACTGGCATACAGGAAGACAAGACCCAGAATACAACAGAATTCAATCGTCGTTACGCCATCCGAGCTACCTTTTGTTCGTGAAATTCTGTTTCTTGGCCTGCTATTGCATTTGCTTGTTGCAATCGAGTGGGTGCCTTATTTATGGACGTCGAGACGATCCCCCGACTATGTCGCCGGAAATCCTGTTTTCTGGTACCCATTGTTCGTTTTCGTGATTCTGATTTATCACTGCGTTTCTAATGCGAGAAACGATACTGACGTCGGAGCGAAAGCTAAATGGCTTGTCGGCGCAATCATTTTTTTCTTGCTATCGACCGGCCAACTATATAACCACGGCTATTTCATCAGTGGTTTTCTCGGTAACGTGCCCGAGCGATGGTACGCCGGAACTCTTGCCAGAGTACTGTGGACGGTAATCCCAGTACTCATCTACATGGCTGCAATAATACCGATTCGCTACTTATTGAGTTGCGGTGTTCTGCTAGCCCTCGTCATCTACACGCTCGATTTCGGCCGCGCCGTATACTTCGAGAAATACTATATCCTTAGCGGGTTCCTATCCTATCTATGTTTCTATATGCTTAGTCGATCTGGCGATAACAGCCTCGCTCGCTAATAGCGGCGCTCGTACCCTAGCGAAAATTGTTCCATCCACAACTCCGGCGATAGTCGTCATGTGCGCAAAAAACCCCGCCGTAGCGGGGTTTGAGATCAGCTGGATGTTTGCAACGATTACTATTGCGCCGATATTCGAAAATGCTGAATTAGTTCGCCGTGCGTTATGATACCCAGCACATACCCCTCTCGGGGTACGTGCTGCTCGTGCTTTTTTCTGTTCGCCCTATGGGCTGACCTCAGCTCAATGCGCCTGAGGCTTTACCAATATGAGTCGCGATGGCATCCATCAACGGCGGTGACAAGCAATCGTATGGCGTCAGACCCAATTCTGAAAGCCGATCGCGAATCGCGCCCATAGACTCGGGGTCGGTACCGGTCTCGATAATAGACGACACGAAGGCGGCGAATTCGGGAGCCGCCCAACCGCTGTCACTCGACAACTCGGTATGGATAAAATCCAATCCATAAAACGGATGGCCGTTGTTCTCTATCCGACCGTACATATGCACGCCACAATCCTTGCACGCATGCCGTTGAATTGCCGCCGATTCGTCCACGACCTGGAGCTTGTCACCGTTGGCCGTCACGCTTAGGCTGTCGCGCGGCACCACCGCAACCACCGAAAACGATGCGCCCGCGGGCTTCCAACACTTGGAACAACCGCAAGCATGATTATGCGCCGACTGGCTTGAAACGGTGACTTGAACGGCGTTCTCACCGCAGTGACAGGACAACGTTCCACCGGAAAAACCCTCCGCGGTGGGCGCTATTCCATTGTCTACCGCCGGATGAATGGAAATACCCATGGCTACTCCTCCTATTTGGTGTGTTGATTATTGGTCAGTGACGCTCGTCGATAGTACTCCGCTTGCTCAGCCGATGAAACCAACCCCGACCGTCCATCACACGCAGTCCGTCGCATTGCAAAACCCGCAAAATCCATTAGCGAGGCTTGGTGCCTTGCCACCAGTCATCGGAATAGCGACAGTATCTCCTTGTCGATTGAATTCACGGACGACTCGCCGCCTCGAGTCGTGCCAGTGCCTGCCCCGATCGCAATACGGCACGGGCTTGGTCCGCAGCCACTGTCAGCGACGGAGCACGTTCGAGGTGGTGTAAACACAACGCCGACGTATACACTAAGCTATCGGTCGTCGGCCCGCTCGCGCCGCGCAATGCCTCCAACCCGGCTTGCGCCGTCGCTTCGGCCACCGCATCCGCATTCACGGCCGAGCCAATGGCATCGGCCCGCTCGACGGCAGCCGGCAAATCGTCCGGCAGCGGGACCGCCCGCGACTCGGCAGCGATCCCAATTGCGCCCGGATCTAAGCGCTGCTCTTGTACGTCCCCATGCCCACGAAAGTAGACGCATTTCGATGCTTGTTGTAGTGACGGGATCACACCGCCTTCCACACCGCGCACAAGCATCGCGGAGTCGTAGCCTGCGTGCTTTGCCAACAACGCGTAAATCCGTGGGTACGGCTTGTGCACATAGCCGGTCACGAGATGGGTACGAGCCTGACCGCGCACCGGACTCGGCAACACCTCGGCGGTGGTCAAGCAGGGCCGCTTGACGATGAGAGTACGCAGCGCCACGAGGTCGTGTAATGCCGGGCAACTATGACGCTGATCGACGTAGGCCCAACCGATTCTGGTGTCACCGACTTGCTGCGCCGCGGCCTGAGGCGTTAAATCCACGTCGACGCCTGCCGCCCGCAGCACTTTTCGATGCGTAGCGCCGTACTTCGGCCCCACCGACTCCGCACCGACCGATACACACGGTAGCCCACAGGCCGCCAACACCGGCGGCAGAAACGCCGCAACCGGCAAGCCCCGTACGAAACCATCGAACGGATCGGCAATTTGCACCACATCCTCAACCTCGGCGGCGGCATAATGCGTCGCGTCCATCAGCGCCTGCAATACGCCGCGGTTCTCATCGTCGGTCTCGCGCTTCATGCGCAATGCAATAAGGAACACACCCGCCTGCACCGGATCAACCCGATTTTGCAGAACCAAATCCATTGCCTCGCGGGCCTCGTCGAACGAGAGGTCCTTACTGAGCTCGGGACCGGTAGCAATACGTTGGATAATCGTGCGCATGCCCGCACCCGATGAATATTTGGCGACTTCAGTCATGAATTATTGCTACTCTTCTTGAATATTTGAACGCGAACCGGAATTGATTATCCTACAGGCTAGCCAACCTGTTGCAAGCCTCTGTGGAATCCAAATCGTAATGACTGAAAATCACACCATGTCGCTTGCGAGCGGCATTGCGGCCTTTGAATCGAAGCAATTTTCCCGCGCTCTGCCTCTGCTCACGCCGATTGCAGACCAAGGTAACGCCGACGCGCAGTATCGGATTGCCATCATGTATCAAAATGGCCTCGGAGTCGTGCGTAATGAACTCTTGGCCTTTAAATGGATGGCGGCGGCGGCGAAACAAGGCCTCGGTCTGGCACAACACGGCCTCGGCTTCATGTACATGGAAGGCGACTGCATCCAGAAAGATGCTCAGAAGGCGGTTAAATGGTTTACGCTCGCCGCTGACCAAGGCCTAGCGGGCTCCCAGACGACCCTGGGTATGATGTACGAACAGGGCAACGGTGTCGCTAAAGATCCCGAACGAGCGAAACATTGGTACCGTCTTGCCGGATTTGAGTATCCTGCGAGCTAAGCGACAAAACGAAGCCAATGCAATACCTGCCCATTTTCATTGATGTTAACGACCGCCAGTGCCTTTTGGTGGGTGGTGGCGATATCGCTTCCCGAAAGGCCACATTACTGCTTAATGCGGGAGCTAAGGTGAAGGTTGTCGCGCCTGCACTCGGTGCGGCACTGTCGCGTGAACTTCGGGATGGGCGCATTTTCCATATCAATAGGAGTTACGAACGTTCCGACCTTGACAACTGCAGCCTCGCGATTGGCGCTACGGACGATCGCGGGCTGAATGCCAGGGTAGCGACCGACGCGAAAACACTCGGTGTTCCCGTCAACATCGTGGACAGCCCGGAACTTTGTAGTTTTATTATTCCGAGCATCGTCGATCGCTCCCCGGTGGTGGTAGCGGTGTCGAGTAGCGGCGCATCGCCAGTTCTCGCACGATTGTTACGGGCACGTCTCGAAACCCTCATACCGTCTGGCTATGGACAACTCGCCTCATTGGTACAAGGCTTTCGCGACCGGGTTAAAGCACGGTTTTCAACCTCCAATAAACGCCGTTTGTTTTGGGAAGATGTACTGCAAGGACCGATCGCCGAACTGCTGTTTGCCGGTAGGGCCGAGGCCGCACACGCGGCACTCGATAAAGCAATCAGCGGCGCGACCGATGTAAGTTACAGCCAGGGCGAGGTGTATCTGGTCGGCGCCGGACCTGGCGACCCCGATCTCCTGAGTTTCCGTGCGTTACGGTTGATGCAACGCGCCGATGTCGTGCTTTACGACCGGCTGGTGTCGGAGCCCATTTTGGATTTGACGCGGCGTGATGCGGAGCGTATCTACGTAGGCAAGCAGCGCGCACATCATTCAATGCGTCAAGAGGAGATCAATGACACTCTGGTGCGCCTCGCTCAGCAAGGCAAGCGGGTATTACGCCTCAAAGGCGGCGATCCGTTTATGTTCGGGCGCGGCGGCGAAGAGATCGACACCCTCGCGGCCGAGGGCATCCCGTTTCAAGTCGTACCCGGCATAACCGCAGCGGCGGGTTGCGCGGCGTATGCGGGCATACCGCTTACCCACCGCGACTACTCGCAGTCGTGCGTGTTCGTTACCGGACACCAACGCGACGGCCGGCTCGACCTGAACTGGGAGATGTTATCGCAGCCTGGCCAAACCGTGGTGTGCTATATGGGGCTCAGCGGATTGGCTACGCTATGCCAACAGCTTATCGCGCACGGTACGCCGCCGGAAATGCCTGCTGCACTCGTGGCACAGGGAACGACCCCGCATCAACGCGTTTTCACCGCGACCGTCACGACATTGCCGGGCATCGTAAGCGACGCTGAGGTACACGCCCCGACCCTAATTATCATTGGCGAGGTGGTACGACTGCATGAAAAACTCGCTTGGTTCCACCCGCAGGCGGCTACCAATCCCAAGACAACAGTATGACCACATATACAAAAATCGCGTGTTTAACCGATATACCGGTTGGGAAAATGCTCAGGGTCGAATACGAACCAGAACCCATTTTGCTGGTAAACATCGACCAACACATCTATGCGTTGTGTGACACCTGCCCGCATGAAGACGCGTCGCTCGCGAGCGGCGCGTTGCAGGGGAAATATTATGTGAAGTGCCCATTACACGGCAGCCGCTTCGATGTGCGCGATGGTACGGTACAGGAGGAGCCGGCAGAACACGATCTCGCCGTTTACAAGATACGAATCGAGGGTGAGGATGTTTTGTTGGGCCCTCCGCGGCGCTAACGCACGGCGCGGCGACTCACGAGGAGCGGCGCGCGACCCCCTGCTCCACCGCCATCACCGCTGCCTCGACCCGCGAATGCACTCCGAGTTTTCGCAAGATCGCTTTGACGTGTAATTTCACAGTGCCGTCGGAAATGTTCAAGTTGCGTGCGATGGCTTTATTACTCTGCCCCTCGGACAGGTGGCACAAAATTTCGAATTCGCGCGGAGTCAGTTTCGAAAACACCGGATCCTTGGCGTCTTCAGTCTGACCCGACACACCTTGCTGAATGATCCTGGCAAGCACTCCGGCTAAGGACGGCGCAACAACCGTCGCACCGTTGACGACTTGATGTAATGTATTCACCAGCTCATCGGGCGCCATGTCCTTCAATAGGTATCCGCTGGCACCACTGCGTAGACAATCCGACAAATCCTGTTCGTCCCCACTCGTGGTCAATATAACGATCGGGAGGTCGATTCCGGTGCTACGTAACTCACGCAGCGCATCGAGACCGCCGAGTTCTGGCATACGAAGGTCGAGCAGAATTACGTCCGGCCGAATTGCCTTCGCGCGCTCGATACCCGCTCTGGCCGAGGCCGATGACACCACGTCGATGCCACGACGCTCCAATAATGCCGTTAACCCTGCACGGAACAGGGCATGATCATCGATCAGTAGAATACGCATAACCTGGCTGGCCCGGATAGTTCACGAACGGTTCGGGTTAAGCGCTGACGCGTCGTGGATTTTCATCTACGGCGGACGCTTCGTCCGCGGGATAAAAACTCAACAGTACCCGCGTGCCTTCACCAGGTTCCGATTCGATCCGCAGTTCACCACCAAGGCGCCCGGCACGCTCCTGCATCACCTCCAAACCGATGTGCTCACCGGGGCGTGCGGGTTCTGTAGATTCTTCGAAACCCACCCCGTCGTCTTCGATTAATATCCGGTATAGCCCATTTTCGCGCCGTAACAGAATACGCACGGTGTGTGCGGCGCCGTGTTTACGAATATTTGCCAACGCTTCTTGGACGATCCGGACAACTTCAATCTCCTGTTCCGGTGCCAGCGCGTCGTGTCCCCACTCGTTCTGCAAGAATACATGGGTGCCCTCATCCCTACGAAACCGGGCGGCCAAGCGTTCGATGGCCGTGGCGCAATCCTCCGGCAACATCGGCGCTCGAAACCGGGCGATTAGCTCCCGTAGCTCGCTATTGGCTTCGTCAACACCAGCCTCGATCTTTTCCATTTCCTCCCAAATAAGCGACTCGTCACCCTGGTGTAGTTTTTCATCCAGTACCCTGGTACGGAACCCGAGCGACGCGACGGTTTGCGCCAACGAGTCGTGCAACTCATGGGCGAGATGGGTTCGTTGTTCCATGACGTTCAGCCGTTCGGCATCGGCCGCCAAGTGTTCCGCCTGCGCTTGCACTTCGGATTCCATATCATGAGATAATGCTTGAAATTCCGATGATAACCCATTGATATCTATGGCCAGGTCTGAGAATTCACCTCCGGGTAAATTCGGGATACGGGCCGAAAGGTCGCCGCTACGTATTCGTGAGACCCATTGCCGTAGCTCGCTCAATGGTCCGAGCAACGAGCGTCTCGTAAAATAAATTGCGCCCGCCAGCAGCGCCAATCCGATCGTCAACAGAGTTATTTCCAACCACTCGGGCGGCCTTGAAGTCGATGACAACCCAGTTAGTTCCAGACCCATTAACACGACCAATATTACGCCTATGCCGATCAGCGGTAACATGATTTGCCGGCCGGTGAATCCCGGCCCCCGTCGATACCATATCGTGGTCGGCGGGACGAGACAGAGCGGTTCCGATGGCGTTTCGGATCGCAACGCGTCGCGGGCGTCCATAGCCTATTCACCGTTGCGCGATTTGCGCGGCGGTACGTAATGCGGATCATTGGGGTTGTGAAAAATAAAGTGAAACTGTCCGGGTTCCAGTTCCACATAGTCTAACGTTACGTCGCTGAGCAGTTCGACACTGGTAGGGGCAACCGCGAGCATAACTTCCTCGCAGGTGACTTGGGTATCGTTATTGTCCGCTTCGTCAAATCCCATCGCGTAGTCAATTGAGCCGTCCGCGTTACGTTTCGCAGCGACCCGCAGTACCATTCCCTCAGCGTCAGTCTCGAGTGATGAGTGGCGAATCTGCGCTGCTGCGGATTTGCTTACCGTAATCATCCGCTCTCCTGCACAGGCGCAAACGTCGTGGATTTGCAATGCCGTATATGATCAACAAAACGCTGTGCCCACCGATTGGATTCCGAATCGCGCTGATGTGCGTAACTCGCCAATGTGTTTTTCCATATTAATCCATCATGCCGGCCGTCCGCACCAAACCCGCGCAGCACCTCGTAGGCAAACTTTACATCAACATCGAGATTGACCAGCCGGGAATGATGAAATTCATGGGCTGCGATTTCGACTCCCGCGGCACCGTTGGACGACCGCAGCCACGGACTACGCCCCGTCTCCCGCAACCGCACGTAGCCCCGACCGACCGGCCTATCCTGCATCACCGTATGGGCCGGCAACGCACCCACCATACCATAACGGCGTCCGTGCCAGGTGATGCTGCGCGCCAGATACATCAACCCTCCGCATTCCGCATAGACAGGACCACCTGTATCGACAAATCGCCGGATATCCGCGTGCAGCGACGTATTGGCCGCGAGCGCAGGCATCTGGGTTTCGGGAAATCCGCCGCCGATCCAGAGTGCATCCACTTCCGGTAGGCGCAGAGTTCGCAACGTATCGAAAAAAATCAGTTCTGCTCCGGCCGCCGCCATCGCTTCCAGGTCGCTTGCGTAATAAAAACTGAATGCCGCGTCACGCGCAATTCCGATTCGAATATCCGCCCGAATCGCGGCGACTGCCACCGGCTGCTTGATACCCAATGGTGGCGCGGCGGTAGCCGCCGCCACAATCGAGTCTAAATCGACCGACTCGATGACAGCATCGCGTACCGTATTAACGCATTGCTGCGCACGATCGACTTCGCTACTGGGCTGCAAACCGAGGTGACGTTGTTCGATCGTAAGATCCGTATGCCAATGGACCGCGCCCAGTACCGACGCGTCAGTATAGTGTTCGATAATGGCGCGGAGTTTCGATTCGTGGCGCGCACCGCCAAGCTTATTGAGAATAACGCCGGCGATAACAATATCCGGGTCAAATGCCTGGTAACCGAGTATCAACGGCGCGATACCCCGCGTCATACCACGCGCATCCAGCACCAATACCACCGGCATTTTCAATAGATGAGCAAGAGCGGCGTTGCTATTACTTCCGTCCAAGTCCAAGCCGTCATAGAGTCCCTTGTTGCCCTCAACAATCGCGATGTCTGCATCGACCGTAGCGCGCGCAAAACTCTGCGCGATTTCGGTGCGGCTCATCATATAAAAATCCAAATTTCGGCATGGCCGGCCGGCAGCCGACTGTAACCATAACGGATCTATATAATCGGGCCCTTTCTTAAATGGCTGAACCCGGGTGCCTTTTTGCTTGAGCGCCGCGATAAGACCGACGCTCAGAATTGTCTTGCCCGACGATTTGTGTCCGGCAGATATGAGCAGGCGTGGTATCAGCACGAAAAAACTCGAACTACCGGTGCGCTTCGGGCAGAGTGCCGTGCAGAAACGGCAGGATACGCATTGTCAATAGCGACAGTAATATCGCGAATGCCGCGCCTCCCACCCCTAACGAAAATTCCGGAACACTCGGAACGTAGCGACCCACCACACCATCGAAAAAACTACTCGTCACGTCGCTGCCGGGAAACATTGTCAGAGGGTACGCCTGGCCGGCAACAATAATCACATACAATTGTGCAAGCCCACCCACGACGACAAGTATCGATGCAGCGACAGCGACTCTGGAGCTACCGTTGATCGAGAAATGCCACAATAGAAGTAGCGGAATGGCTCCACCTGCTGCGACCTGACCAAACCAAAATAAGTGCGTATAGATTCCGCCTTCCAGCAACACAAAACGTTCAACCCCATGGTGCTCAGTCGCATATAGGTTAGTCAGATGATAGGTCAGCGTAAGAAATAACGTCGCCGCTACAAATATTGCGAGTAGCCGGCTGAGTCGCTGCAGGATAAGCGGCTCCATTTCGCGCCCACATAATCGTAATGCCCCCCACAAAAACAATACAAAGATCGCAGTGCCATACGTCAGCGACATGAGAATGAACAATGGCGCCATGATGGCCGCATCGTACGCTTGGCGCGCTACCAGAAATCCGAATATCAAACCGGTTCCCGCCGTCAGTACGATTCGCCACAACATCGCGAACAACCCGAGCGCGCCGCTATAACGGCCCAGATGATGTTCGAACATCGTCACCAAATAAGCGACGACAATTAAAATGAATCCGACGTACAAAAAAATATTCCACGCGAATATCGACTTCAGATTGTAATGGGTCATGGCTACGATTAATCGGTCAGGCCGGCCCAGATCGAGCACGAGAATCACTAACCCACCCACTAAAAACATTATAGCGAGCAGGCCCGATAATCTGGCTAACGGTTTATACAGCGGCTGCTGAAATACCGATGCAAGCGATGCCACGTTCAGTAACCCCGAAGCGCTGACAATAAGAAATACGGCAAATACATGGGGCACTCCCCACACCACCTGATTATTCATGCCGGTAACGTGGTGGCCATGCAGATCCATATAGTGTGCCGCAGCCAGCCCGGCGGCGGCCAGCGCCATTAACACGGCCAGTAATACCCAATAGCCGAGGCTGCGGCCCCGCACTAATTCGTACCGTTCAGACACCCTGATACCTGACCGCGGTATTCAATCCCAGGTCCTCACGCACTTGTTTGCTGGGTGCGGTTCGGATCGCTTTCGCGATTTCGCTATTGGCGTCGTTAAGATTGCCAAATAACATCGCATCATTACCATCGCTACCGCAAGCCTCGACGCAGGCTGGCTCCCGATCGCGATCCACGCGATGCACGCAAAACGTGCATCCTTCCACCGTACCCTTACCGCGTGGCGAGTGTGGTTGCTGTTGATCCAAATTTTCATGCACGAAGGAACGTGCTTTATAGGGACAAGCCAATATGCAATACCGACAGCCGATACAGGTATGTTTGTCCACCAATACAATGCCGTCGGCGCGTTTGAACGACGCTCCGGTCGGGCACACGTCCACACAAGGAGGGTGTTCGCAGTGTTGACACAACATCGGGAGTGTCGTCACTTTTTTGGTATGCCGATCACGTAGTGTGACTTTGCGGATCCACTGCGCGTCGGTTTGCGGTCGATCGAATCCCTGCAAGCCGTGCTCGTCGTTGCAGGCGGTCACACAAGCGTCACAGCCATCGGCGCATTTCGTCGCATCGATCAACAGGCCCCATCGCGTCTCACTCGAAGCCGCCGCCGCGTCCGCTTTAGCGGTTGCGAGTTGTACCAAACGCACGCCCGGCGCCAACGCGAACAACCCCGCTAACGCCGCAACCTTTACGGCTCGGCGACGATCGGCATTAGTGGATTCCGTTGCCCCGGGCACGTCAATCGGTACCGCTATTGAGCACAGGGGTAGCTTGCAGCATTGAGAGTATGCGCCGATGCTGGTTGCGGACCGCGCTTCCCGCAGGTGTTTGCAGGGGATGCCGATACGCTTGATTGATGGGTTTAGCGGAGTGGCACTCGAAGCAATCCATCTTGACGCTCGTAAAACCATGACAACTTTGACAAAACTGACCAGGCGCGTCGACCCGCAAGAACTCGCCATTGTCGTCACGCGCAGCATGGCAATCGATGCATCCGGTAAGGCTATAGCGCTTGGTGCGAATCCCTTGCTGCACGGTATCGTCACGTTGGTGCAGCAGAAATTTCATATGGTCGCGGCGCATTACCTCGGTAGGCTCGACACACTGCTCGCCTTTCGCCTCCGGGAACGTTAAGTATTTGCTATCCGCGGCAGCGGATGAATATAAGCCGAACCACGATAACGACACGAACAGGCCCAACCACGAACGGCGCAAAACCAACTTTACTCACCCATTCCCATATCGATATATCCGCTCGGACAGACCTCGGCACAGATGTGGCAGCCAATACAACGACTATAGTCGGTATCGACATAACGGCCGGTCGTGGACTGATCCTTATTGACTCGAAACACCGCATCCTGCGGGCAAAATATGACACAGTTATCGCATTCGATACACATTCCGCAACTCATACAGCGGTTCGCTTCCGCTATCGCCTCCTCGTCACTAAGGCCGACGCTGCGTTCCCCAAAATGCCCGAGAACGCTCGCCTCGTCAGGGCCGATACCGGTGCGAAGATGGCGCGGCGTGTACGCAAAATGCGCTAAAAATAACTTCTCTGAATCCGCTATTTCCTGATGGCTGCGATCCTCATAATTGTGCACCGCAAAATCCGCCTGTGCGGTACCCCAGCCCTGACTATGATCGTAGTATTTTGGGCTTAACTCAGCCTCACGTAATTTATCCAATAAGTCGAAATGATGAACATCGACCCGTGGCCGTTTGACCACGTCATGACCTTGCAAATAACTATCGATGCTGTCGACAGCAATCGACGCCTGACCGATCGCTGTGGTCAATAAGTGCGGTCGAATAATATCACCGGCCGCAAAATGACCGGGCCGATCGACCAACCGATAGAATTTGTCGGCGTCCATCGAACCGCGCCCGTTACCGAATCGCTCTAATCCTTCCAGGTCGCCGCCCTGACCGATCGCAGACACGATCAAATCGCAAGGCACGTCAAATTCGGTACCCTCGGTACGCACCGGAGTGTCACCGTCCATCGTGCATTCCATCATACGTAGTGCTGTGGCCCGGCCGCTGTCGTCTACGATTACTTCGACCGGCAGCACGGCGTTAAGAATCGTAACGCCTTCGGTAACCGCATCCTGCACTTCATGTTCGCTCGCAGTCATGGCACCGGCTGGAAACAACGACGTCAGGGTCACTTGTGCACCTTCCCGAGACGCGGCATACGCCGCATCGTGAGCCACATAGCCGCCGATCACTAACTCCGGCGCCTCGGCCTGTCCGTCACGACTGATTCTGCCGAGCCGCCGCGCCACCGACACCACATCAATCGATGTATCGCCGCCACCGACACAGATCACCCGATCCGCAGTGGCTTGTAACCGCCCGTTGTTAAACGCTTCAAGAAACTGCACACCGG
>CAXMMZ010000118.1:0-15834 GCA_964194565.1 Arenicellales bacterium | reverse complement strand
GCACAGATCTGCAGACAATCGAGAATTTTGGTGATCTGCTCCATTATTTCCGCGCCGGTCACAATAGATCCGACGCGCATGCCTGTTAAGCTGTATGCCTTCGAGAAGCTGTATAACTGCACGACGGTCTGTTCCCAATCGGGTTCGTTGAATAGATCATGTGGCGGGCTCGACCCTCTGTGAAAATCCTTGTAGGTTTCATCAACGATCAACGCTATGCCACGATGTTGCGCCACGCCGAACAATTCGTGTAACCAGTCGTGCGGATACACGGCGCCCGTCGGGTTGTTGGGAGTAACAATGGCAATAGCCCGGGTATTGGTGCCGAGCCGTGCCTTGATCGCCGCTAAGTCCGGTACTCCGGCGGCGGTGTCGGTAAACGGCACGTAGACGGGGCGAATATTTTGCATCGTCAACCACATGTCGTGATTGAAATAGTAGGGGAGAGGAATAACGATCTCGTCTTCGTTACCTGCAAGCGCCAGCGTGGCGACACAAAACGCCTGATTGCATCCGGCTGTAATGGCGACTTGGCGGCAGTCGATGTGGGCCCGGTATTGGTGAGACATATGTGCCGCGGTCGCATCGCGTAATTCGGCGAGCCCGGTAATGTCGGTGTAGAAATAGGAATCCGGATCGTTGGCCTTGTCGGCAATATGGGCACGCAAGTTTTCCGGTGGCGGATAATTCGGCACGGCTTGCGCGAGATCGAGCAACGGCACGGCGTCGCTGAACTCGCGCCCGGCGACCCATGCTTGCGCAGTCGCGACGGGTGGCGTCGATACTTTTCTTACCCGGCTGTTTACGGTGGGCTTTACGGCGTCGTGCATAGCCACATGCTATTTACATAGCGGCGCACGGCCGAACCGCTCAAGCGGCGTACCGGTATGCTGTTCGATGGCTAATCCTGTGGCGATCACTTCGCGGTCCCGGCCATGTGCGGCCATCAGTTGCAGGCCTACAGGTAAACCGTTGCGGTCAATACCGGCCGGCACGGTTAACGCGCACAGAGATAAACTGTTGCCGACGCAAGTGTTGCGCAATGAAGCGAGGTTGCGCGGTCGGTAGCCGTCCACGTTCAGCACGTCTTGCAATATCGGTGGCGAAATGGGGACGGTTGGCGCCGCGATCACATCGCAGTCGTTAAAGCGCGCCGCGGCTGCTGCTGCCAATTCTCGTAGCAGCCGGTGTCGCGCTAGATACTGCCGTGCCTCGATCGCACCGCCGTCTTTGATGCGTGATGCGACCAATGGATCAAGCGTATCCCGCCAAGCCGGGAGCTCGGCGCTGAGAAATTCGTCGCATTCGGCCGAAACCACATTACCCTTATGTAGCAATTCCACCGCACGGCTGGCCTCCGGTAATTCGATATCGACGAGAATAGCGCCGGCGCGAGTCAGATCGGTCAGCAGTTCGTCACACACGTCGTCGATGCCGTCTTCACAGTCGTGCCACATCGTGCTGCGTGGCGCGCCGATGCGCAGTCCCTCCAGACGCGCCCCGGCAATCGGTGCATCGGTATCGTAGTGCGGATTATCAAGGCACGGAAAGACCTGTGCTAAGTCCGCTACGCTGCGGGTGAGTACACCGGCGCTATCGAGCGTCGGGCTCAATGGCACGATACCTTGCAATGACCATCGTCCATAGGATGTTTTCATTCCGACGTTGCCGGTTAGGCTTGCCGGGATGCGCACCGAGCCCGCGGTATCGGTGCCGAGCGCGAGGTATGCCGATGCTTCGCACAGGCTCACCCCGGCTCCGCTGCTAGACCCTCCCGGTACGCGATGCTGCACGGCATCCCAAGGGTTGCGTGGTGTGCCCCAGTGCGGATTTACGCCGAGCCCGCCAAACGCCAACTCCACGGTATGGGTTTTGCCCATAATGACCGCGAGTTGGCGCCGTAATGCACAAACAACTGGGCCTTCATTTTGCCACTTGGGTGGGAGCGCAGTCGGTGTTCCGGCGTACACATCGACATCCCGTACACCGTATAGATCTTTGATTGAAACCGGTATGCCTTGCAGTACACCCAGGTCGGTGCCGCTCGCGAATGCCGCGTCAGCCGCGGCCGCTGAGCGTCGGGCGAGATCAGGACACCAAGTTTTGTATGCATTGAGATCGACTCCGATCGATTCATTTCGGTGTATTGCTTCAGCAGTCAGTTCCCGGGCGGAGATGGAACGCTGCCGCAGCGCGGCTGCGATTGTTTCGATGCTTTCATACAAGATATCGCTCATGTGAATGTATTCGCAAGGTGGTTCTGTAATGGTCGCGGGCTAATCAAACAGGTCCTTGAGTTTTTTCCGGAGTTTTTTCTCGAGTTTCTTTTTCGCCTTGTCTTTTTCTTTTTCGATTTCCTCGTCGACTCTTGCTTTGAGCAGATGGTTTAAATCCACAAAATAACGTGGCGCATCGAGTGGCCCTTTGACGCGTACCGGAATCGCTACGCCTTCCAAGTCCCCTAAATCAGCGCCGCCTTGGCCTTCGACGGATTCCACGAGCGTGACATCGAACAGGTAGTCAATCTGGTTTTGAATCAGCGACGCTTGACCGGTGCCGCTGATTCGAAACACCGGCGCTTTAATGTTCAGATCGTCGTTACGCACAATGCCATCGGTGATGGCCAAGGTGCCAGACATCTCCGAGAACCGCGTTTCGTCGTCCACATCCGGGTCGGCGGTGACCTCGCGTTTTTTCGATCGTTCGTACGCCTGACGGGCCCGTAATACGATCTTCTGGATATCGAAACCCTTTATGGCGCCATTTTTCAGATCAAAGCCGACGTCGCCATTCATCGTCTTCTTGAGGCTCAAATCGTCGACGCCGCTGGCCGCGATATCGACGTTAAGGTTGCCGGTCCCGGAAAGTTTGTCGGAAATACCGGCGTCGTGCAGGGCCGGCCCAATCTGAATTGTGGACAATGAATTGCGAACATTCAGACGTGGTGTATCGGTCGTGGCATCCACCGCGATCTCGCCTTGCGAGCGACCTTCATATAATTCTGCTTCAATCGGTTTGAGTGCAATCTTACCGTTACGGGATTGTACGGATATGGCAAGATTGGAAACCCTTAAGCCTTTGGATTTAAGTTGTTCGGCGCGCAGTTTTCCGTCGATGCTTAAGTTACGCAACATGGCCAACGGCAACACGACCGCGGCCGCAGCATTGGCCTCGTCGGCGGACGTCGCCGATTCGCCCGTGGGGACCGATGGTAGATAACGGTCCATATCCAATTCACCGATTTTGAGATCGAAGTGGTAGCGCGCGTCCGGCAGACCCGATACGGTGAGTGTGCCGTCGATCTGCGTGTCGTCAATCGTCGCTGTCAATGCCGATATATCGATTTTATCGGGTCCCGTGCTGATTTGAGTATCGATCGATACGCGTTGCAACGCCATCGGGTCGGCGGTATCCAGCGGTACTGAAATACGTTGCAGCAGGCTGCGCAGGTTGAAGTCTTTGGCGGCCAATTTGGCGGTGATCGTCGGCGCATCGATAATACTCGTCGCCGACACCTCGGCATCGACTCGGCCGTCCGGCCCATCGAGCTGTAGCGCCCCCGCTTTGGCGGTTTGTTTCGACAGATCTACGTCGAGGTCGGGAATCGTGATGCGGGTCGGCGGGCCGTCGTGTTCAATAACGAGCACGATGCTGGGCGCAGCGTAGGTATTGGCGCCGAAATTCGCGCTGAGAGCCGGAACATTTAGCGCCGCCGCGACCGCCTGAAATTGCCCGCGGCCCGTAGCGCCTTTGACCTCGAGGGCCTGCGAGTTTGGGTCGAAGCGCAGACTTGGAATCTGCAACTCTATGTTCGCGTCGGGTTGTTCGACCGTAACGGTTACGGCGTTGAGTACGATGGGTTGATCGCCGGCACCGATAGTAGCGGTCGGTACGACAATTTTGGCGCTCGTCGTGGCGCCGGTTGCGGTCGCACTGAATTCGGTGAGTTCGATGCCTTTGTCGGATTGTGTTCCAACCTGGGTGTCGATTGCCAAGTCCAGGGGTTCAGGCAAACTGGCACCGGATGCTCGGGCGCGCACGCTGACCGGTGCCGAGGCTTTTGTGTCGGTCAATGTACTTTTAACGTGCATGTCCTCAACGACATAACCGCCTTGTTGCCAATTAAGCCGTTGCATACGTAGTTCGGCGTCAATGTTTAGTGCCGGTAATGCGAACGGCGCCGCCGCGGCGGCCGGTGCAGCGGCCGAAGCGGCACCTCCCGGCGCAGCGGGTAAATACCGGTCGAGCGTCAACTCGCCCACATCGAGTCGTAATCGGTAGGCCGGATGTTGAAAGTTTTGAATCGTGATTTCGCCGTCGAACGATGTGCTGTCGATCGTCCCGTTGAGATCGCTCAGGGTGACGGATTTCGTCGTGGCTTCGATGGCCGTGTCGAGCTGCAGTGCGCGTAACGCGGTATCGTCCTGAGGTGTGAATCCCACTTCCAATGCGTCGAGAATCTGGCGCAGGTCGATCTGTTTTGCATTCAAGCGCCCACTGAACTGTGGCGCCTCGAGGATGCGGTCGGCTTGTAGGCTGCCGTTCACCGTTGAGTTGGCGATCAACAGTGTGAATTCCGGCACGGCAAACTGTTGCGTGGCCATTTCCAAACGCACTGCGGGTGCCGTGAGTTCTGCCTGTAGCTTGCCTTGTTGGGCCGTAACCCGTAGCCCATCCAGATCGAAGCGATTGGTATCGAGATCGCCGCGCACCTCAGGGGCTTGGATCGTGCCACTAAGCCCCGGCATCTCGACATTAGCCGATAGCGGTGCAATTACTACGGTTCCTGCCTCGCCGTCGAAGCTAAGAGTCGGCGCGGTTATCGCTACGCTCATGTCGCCTTGCGTCGCTGTGGCGGTTACGTTTGATCCGGTTACGCGACGCGCAGCGACATCGATGTCCAGGCCGGGGACGCGCAACTCCACGGCGGTGCCTGTAAGCCCGCCCGACAGTACGACGTCGATCGCATTGGCGGACTGGGCGTCCAGGCGATACTCAGTTTGCGCCGCGTGCAATGCGATATCCAGTGTCGCGCCTTTTACGGTGAGCGCCAATTGATCCAATTCAACGAGGTTCCGTTGCGGAATCAGCGTTACCTTGGTATCGGTGGTGATGCTGATGGGTTCCGGAAGCGCATCACCCTCAACGTCCATTGTAAGATTGATCGGAATGGGTTCGCCGGGACGAATTACACCGGTTTTAACGGTGAGGTTTTTGATTTCATAGTGATTGCCGGTGCTGCGATCGTCCCAGGTCAAGCTGCCGTCGTCCACCACTAGGCCTTGAATTGCCAAGGCTGCCAATGCGCCGGAATCAGTCGCCGCCGCTGGTTGCCCATTGCCTCCATCAGCACTGCGTTTCGCCAAGTCTTCCCAATTGGTGACGCCGCCTTCGCTGGTGATCAAATTTACCGCTAAGCCACGAATTTCGATCGCACCCGCTTCCACTTTGCGCGACAACAACGGCAACAATCGCAAACGCGCCCGCGCCTCTGACACCTCAAGCATCGGAGCGCCGTCGAAACCGTCCGGGTTGGAAAACGTGACCCGTCCGGTCTCGATACCCAACATCGGAAATACGGACAACTCCAGGTCGCCCTCGATCGACAACGTGCGCCCAGTTTTTTCCTGAACTACGCGAGCGATCTCGTCCTTATAATCGTTAGGGTCGACGACTAACGGTACGATAATGACGAGCGCTACGACGATCACGACCAGCACGGCCACCAACCACGCCAAGCTCTTAAATATGACTTTCATTTGGTGTCCCCTTGTATCTTAATCGCCACTTCCCGTTGGAACCGTCCGGCACGGACCCACAATTATCTCCGTATGTACGCGATGGTAACCCGCATCCACCAGTCGCATCGGACAAAGTTTGTCCACGGGCATATTGGCGGCCGTTAGCGGCCGGATTCAGCCCCATAACTCGGCGCGCGGCGGTGCCACTTTGACGCCCCGATATTCGAGCGGCGGTCGGCGGTCGGCCGCCAATAATAGAGGTCCATCGAGATCGACAAAACGCGCGCCTGCAGTCAACAGCATTGCCGGCGCCATGGCCAACGACGTACCCACCATACAGCCGACCATGACGACAAAGCCTTCGTCCAATGCCATTTGTTTCATTTGCAGAGCCGCCGTGAGTCCACCGCATTTATCCAATTTAATATTAGCGACGTCGTAACGATCCTTAAGTTCCATGAGATCGGACGACCCATGGCAGGACTCGTCCGCACCAATCGGTACCACGTGTTCGATTGTCGCCAGTACGGCATCGTCGGCCGCCGGCAACGGTTGTTCGACGAGTGCCACCCGAAGTTCGGCGAGAGCAGGCAGCCAATTTTGCAGGTCGGCCGGGCGCCACGCTTCGTTGGCGTCGACGATGAGCTGCGCATCGGGCGCCGCCGTACGCACCGCTTGCACCCGCTGTAGCGTCTGATCCGAACCGAGCTTTAGTTTTAGCAACGGTCGATGGGCGTTTGCACGGGCGGCGGCGGCCATCGCCTCGGGCGTATCAAGGCCTAATGTATACGCTGTGGTAGCAGGATCCGGCGGCGCGACGCCGGCGAGTTCCCAGGCGCGCCGCCCGGATTGTTTGGACTCAATATCCCACAGCGCACAATCGACCGCGTTGCGTGCGGCACCGCCCGGCAATACTTTGAGTAATTCATCGCGTGACATGCCAGCTGCGAGTGCATTTTCGAGCTTCTGGATTTGGGCGATTACACTGTCTATGCTTTCGCCATAGTGGGCATACGGTACACACTCGCCGCGACCGCTCACATTCTCATCGGTAATTGTGACGGTAACAACGTCGGCGCTGGTTTTGGTGCCGCGCGAAATCGTAAAGGCCTGCTTTAGCGGCCATGTCTCGTGGCGCGCCGTGATACGTCGCATCAGAGCCACGGCCTTGCGGTGTGCGCAGGTTTACTCGAGCGCATCAACGAGTGTATGCACTCCGTCGCGCATCGGATCGGTGCACGGCATCCCGAATCGATCTTCGAATTCTCTGGCAAGGCTGTGTGCGCCATCCTCATCGAGCGCTTTGGTGTTGAGCGCCATGCCGATGATCCGGGCATTCGGATTAACGGTACGGGCGGCATCGACGTTCACGGCGATGCAATGTTCGATACTGGGCATCGGTTGGCGCGGCAGGCCGCGCATATGGCTACGGGTCGGTTCGTGGCACAACACCATTGCTTCAGGTTGCGCACCGTGTAGTAGACCCAGGCTTACCCCGGCGAACGAAGGGTGCAGCAGCGAACCTTGACCTTCGATAATGTCCCAGTGAGCGGCATCGTGGGCAGGGCAAAGATCTTCCACCGATCCCGAAATGAAATCTGCTACCACCGCGTCGACCGACACGCCATGCCCGTCGATCAATATACCGGTCTGGCCGGTTGCGCGAAAATCAACATTTGCGCCGCGCGCCCGGAGTTCGCGCTCGATCGCCAGCGTGGTATACATTTTACCGACCGAGCAATCGGTGCCGACGGTAAGTAGCCGCCGGCCACTGCGTGGTTCGCCGGTGCCGATCGGAAATACGCCACGCGGGTGGCGGACGTCGATCAATTCCCGTCCCAAGGTGGACGCCGCGGAGGCGATTGCTGCCACGTCGCCAATCCGAGTATGCAGGCCGCTGGCGATGTCCAGGCCGCACTGCAGTGCTTCGAGCAGACTCGCGTGCCATTGTTCCGGGATCACACCGCCGCGATTCGCGACACCGATGAGCAGCGTTTTGGCGCCGCGCTCGGCGGCTTCGGAAACGGAAATTTCCGGCAGATTTAAGCGCGGCTGGCACCCCGGTAACCGGAATTGACCGACGCATGACTCCGGCCGCCAGTCGTAGACACCAAACGCAGTTTTGGCCGCCAACTCGTCCGGTGCGTCGCCGAGATACAACAGATAGGGGCGTTTGAGTTCAATCACTATCCTACACCTTAGCTTCGATTAGATTCCGTTTATTATATCTCCGCTGCGTACTGCGGTACGAGGTTCGGAGCCATTGCTGACCATCGCCGTGACGCAGAGTGAGGACAGCACGACGATTACTCGGTCTGGCAGACCGTGTAAGATTAACGATGTCATTGCAACTGGTTGCGAGGAGAGAGTTATGAGTGCAGGTGCGATCACCGCTACGGCCAATATAGACGGGGTCATTTCGCCCGCCGCGGAAGCGAAGATTTCGGTGATGGATCGCGGGTTTTTGTACGGCGATTCCGTCTACGAAGTGTTCCGTACCTATAACGGTGTACCGTTTCTTATGGATGAACATTTTGATCGCCTCGAGAATTCCGCGACGCTGATCAGCATGACGATTTCCCAATCGTGCGATCAATTAGTCGAGGAAATCCGGCGTACCGTTCACGCAAGCGGCGCCTGCAATGACAACGATGTGTACGTCCGCTACCAAATTACCCGTGGCGAGGGGCCGATCGATCTTTATCCGAGTCCGGACCTAAAGACCCGCTATGTGATTATTGTCAAGGCGTTGCCGTCGTGGGATCCGAAGCTTTATGGAGTCGGAATGACCGTCGCCGTGCCTAGCGTGAGGCGGAATCCCATCGATGCACTCGACCCCAATATTAAGGGCGGCAACTATTTGAATAATATATTGGCAATTACCGAAGCTCGTAAGCTCGGCGCTGACGATTGCGTGATACTGAATCGTGAAGGATTTGTAACCGAGGCGGCAAACAGTAACGTCTGGTTTGTGCTGGACGGCAAGGTGGTGACGCCCGGTTCCGGGAATCTGCGCGGCTTGACGAAAAACGCATTGCACAAGGCATGCGCCGCCGCGGGCGTGCAAACGGAAGAAACTACTATACACGTCGATCAGTTGGCCGATACCACCGAGTGTTTCGTAAGTAGTGCGACACGTGAAGTGATGCCGGTGAAATCGATTCGCCTCGAAGATGCAACGATGGTGCATTTTCCAGCCGGTGGCGGTGTGATGACCCGACGTATCCGCAGTATCTTCACGGAATTTATCGCGGCCTATGTGCGCGGGCATAGTGCCGATCGTCTGTTCGCCGATTCATGACATTGTACCGACACAGCACTTGCAGGGCATGTCGTTACAATTTCTCTCGCCCTGAATTTCGGAGTCGATAATGTGAGCGAGAAAATTCGAGTCGGTATCTTGTTCGGCGGCCGGTCGTGCGAGCATGAGGTGTCGGTGACGTCGGCGCGTTCGGTGTTGGACGCCATCGATCGAACGAAATACGACGTCACGATGATCGGAATTTCCAAGCAGGGCCAATGGTTACTGCCGGGTGACGCGAAGGCGGTATTGGAAGCCGGAATCGTGGCGGGCGACGATTTGCTGCCGGTCACGATGGACTACCTCGCGGACGGTGCAATCGTGCCACGGCACGGCGCGGCCGAGAGCCTCGGGAGCCGATCCCTTGACGTCGTGTTCCCGCTGTTACATGGCCCTTACGGTGAAGACGGTACGGTGCAAGGCCTTTTGGAATTAGCCGATATTGCGTACGTGGGATCGGGGGTCGTGGGCTCTGCCGTGGGGATGGATAAAGAAATGGCGAAGCGTGTGTTTACGGCCGAAGGCCTGGCGCAGTGCGAGTACTCCGTGGTGCGTCGTACCCACTGGCGCAATTCTCGCACTGATATCGTGCAACCGCTCGAGCGGACGTTTTCCTATCCGCTGTTCGTGAAGCCATCAAATCTTGGTTCCAGTGTCGGTATTACTAAAGTTCACTCAAGCGGAGAATTGGCACCCGCGATTGATTTCGCTGCGGACTACGACAGCAAAATTATTGTCGAGGTCGCGGTCGAAAACGCTCATGAAGTCGAGTGCGCCGTACTCGGGAACGATGATCCACAAGCATCGACGGTGGGCGAAATTATCCCCGGTAACGAGTTCTACGATTATGAGACCAAGTACATCGACGACAACTCACGACTGGTTATTCCGGCCGCCATCTCGGATGCCGCCGCCGCGACCGTGAAGCAGATGGCCGTACGGGCATTTCAAGCGGTCGGCGCAATGGGACTCGCTCGGGTGGATTTTTTTGTGCGGCGCGAAGACGACGCTGTAATAATCAATGAAATTAACACGATGCCGGGATTTACACCGATCAGTATGTATCCGAAGTTGTGGGCCGCCAGTGGTTTAAGCTATGCGCACCTTATCGACCGGCTCATCGAGTTGGCCTTGGAACGCCACGCTGATAAACAGCAGACCCGAACCGCGCTTTAGCCCGGATACTTCAAGAGAGGGTGCGGATCTTAAGTGAAATCGGGCATAGGCTGATGAGAGGCGAAGCCGAAAACCGCCGATCGGGTGCATCCGAACAGGACAAACTGTGCGGAGACCCCGTACTCTAAAACTCGGTATAACCGGTCGCATTGGTGCGATACATAGTGGTACGATTGCGCTTATTCCACACCCGGCTCGAGGGCGAACTCACCTGAGCCGCGAGTGGTTGGTTGTAACGTGCTAGGTATCAGTCGGGCATTTCAAGAGCCCGAAAGATTTCTGTAAAACCTAATAATCAAGTTAGCGAGGAGACCTCTTATGAAAATTCCCTCTGTACTAGGCAGGACCATTAAGCTAGTTCTTGCCGGCACGGTCGGTTTGGCGTTCAGCACGTCAGTGTTGTTGGCGGCCACGACCCTCAAGGTCTACACCGCGATCGAGGCGGACGACCTTAAGGCATATGCGGCGGAATTCAACAAACATTATCCCGACATCGAGATCAAGTGGGTTCGGGATTCGACCGGAATCGTCACCGCAAAGTTGTTGGCCGAAAAGCAAAACCCGCAGGCCGATATTGTCTGGGGCCTCGCCGCGACGAGCCTGATGTTGCTCAAGGCCGAGGGCATGACCGAACCGTACACGCCAAAGGGTGCCGACAAACTGGATAAGAAATTTATCGACGCCGAGAACCCCCCGCACTGGACTGGGATGGACGCGTGGGTCGCCTGCATCTGCGTCAATACCATCGAAGCGGAGAAGAACGGCCTGCCCATGCCCACTGGATGGAAGGATCTGACCAAGCCGGTATATAAAGGCCACGTCGTGATGCCGAACCCGAACTCTTCGGGCACCGGCTTCCTGGACGTGTCGAGCTGGCTACAGATGTTCGGCGAGGAAGGCGGCTGGAAGTTCATGGACGAGCTGCACCAGAACATCGCCTGGTACACTCACTCCGGTTCCAAGCCTTGCCGGCAAGCCGGCGCGGGCGAGACGCCTATTGGTGTCTCCTTCGCTTATCGGGGTGCCAAAGTGAAGAACAAAGGAGCCCCAATCGAGATCGTTATGCCCATCGAGGGCGCGGGTTGGGACATGGAGGCGACCGCCATCGTGAAGGGCACCAAGAACCTGGAAGCCGCCCAAAAGCTTGCCGACTTCTCGGTCTCCAAGGAAGCCAACATGATGTACAACGGCGTATACGCTGTGGTCGCTTATCCGGGTATCGCCCAGCCGGTGAAGAATTACCCAGAGAACATCGCCGCATTGATGATGGACAACGACTTCCAATTCGCGGCGGACAACCGCAAGCGCATTCTCAAGGAATGGCAGAGTCGTTACGACTCCAAATCCTTGCCGAAGAATTAGCCTCGGCACGAATTGATTCCGGCCGCCCAATCCCGTCGACGGGATGGGTAGCCGGAGCATATTGTCGCTCTGTATCCACGCAACCGATGACAGCCTAGTATGGGTGTCGAAGCAGCACCGGAGGTCAGTAGCGCGCCTTACCTCGTCATCCGGAATCTGAGTAAGCAGTTCGGGGTGTTCACCGCTCTGGACGATATCTCACTGGACGTCTTCGAACGCGAGTTCGTATGTTTCCTCGGGCCTTCTGGCTGTGGCAAAACCACACTGCTACGGGCCATCGCCGGGCTTGATATCCAGACCAGGGGATCCATCGAACAGGCGGGCCGCGACATCTCCGCGTTACCCCCCGCCGAGCGGGATTTCGGAATCGTGTTCCAGTCCTACGCGCTATTCCCGAACCTGACGGTCAACAAGAATGTCGCTTACGGTCTCGAGAACCGCAAGCTGCCCGCTGATCAGATAAAATCTCGGGTACAAGAGTTGCTCGCGCTCGTCGGCCTGACGGACCAGGGAATCAAATATCCGGCCCAGCTTTCGGGGGGCCAGCAGCAGCGGGTCGCCCTGGCCCGGGCGTTGGCCATCTCGCCGGGTCTGTTACTTTTAGACGAGCCGCTGAGTGCGCTCGACGCCAAGGTCCGTGGTCATCTACGCCGCGAGATCAACGATCTACAGAAGCGTCTCAAGGTTACTACGATCATGGTCACCCACGACCAGGAAGAAGCGTTGACCATGGCCGATCGTATCGTCGTCATGGATCAAGGCGTGATCGAGCAGATCGGCACCCCAAGAGAAATTTACGGCGCTCCCACCACCGCCTTCGTCGCCGATTTCATCGGCACCATGAATTTTATCCCCGGCACGGTGGAGGAGGAAGGCACGGTCAAGGTCGGCAATGCGATACTCACGTGCAACACCGACGGAAAATCGCCCGGCACGGATATCACCGTCGCTATCCGTCCGGAAGACATCAATGCGATAGATATCGAAGCAGGTGAGAACATCGTCGATGTGGAGGTCACGCACATGGAATTCCTCGGCTCGTTCTGCCGGGTCAACCTCGGTGGTGACGAATTGGGCGGGCAAGATATCCGCGCAGATTTCTCAATCAATCTGATGCGCCGCAAGAGCATGGCGGTGGGTTCGGTGCTGCCGGTCCACTTCCCGCCGGAGTTTATTCGCATTTACACCCGGAACTAAGCCCGGATATTTCACGAAGGCGGATGATGAACCGGAAGTTTTCCAAATTGTGAGCCGGTTACCCGGTATTTTAGGGATTAGGGTCTCGATACAGTTTGTCCTGTTCGAAGTCAGGAAAAATCGGGCGTCGTATTCGTCACGATCCCCCTTGATCTATAGCTACGGCTATGAAACTTCGGGCGATCGCACCGACTACTTAGCCCGATTTCCCCTGAACCCCGAACCCTTCGTGAATTATCCGGGCTAGACCGTGAGCCAAACTGCCGCCGCCATCGCCGTTCCTGCCGTTGTCAAGCCGAAGGTCGGCCGCGACGACTGGATCATGCGTTTGTGCATGGCAGGTATCGGCCTGTTCCTGGTCGTCGCCGTGTTGCTGCCGCTCTACGTGATGTTGTCGAAGAGCCTCGAGAACCACGACGGCGATTTCATCGGTTTGGCGAACTACGCAGAGTATTTCAGCACTCCGGCGCTGTTTCTGTCTGGGGTAAACAGCCTCTACATCTCGGTAATCTGCACCGTGATCGTGCTCGGCACCGCTTTCGTGTACGGCTACGCATTGACCCGAACCAATATGCGGTTCAAGTGGTTCTTCAGGTTGGTAGCGGTGATTCCGCTGCTCACGCCTTCGCTGCTCAGCGGTATCTCATTGGTTTATTGGTTCGGCAGACAGGGCGTCGCCAAGGAGTTGTTGCTGGGTGAGTCCATCTACGGTCCCGTCGGCATCATCATTGGCTCCAGCTATTGGGTGTTTCCGCACGCTCTAATGATCGTCATCACGGCGCTTTCGATTACCGATGCTCGACTCTATGAGGCGGCCACTGCGTTGCGTACGAGCGCGATCAAGACATTTTTCACCGTCACGCTGCCGGGCTGCAAATACGGTTTAATCAGTGCGGGCTTCGTAGTGTTCATCCTGGTCTTTACCGACTTTGGTGTGCCCAAAGTTATTGGCGGCAATTTCAACATGCTCGCTACCGACATCTACAAGCAGGTGATCGGGCAACAGAACTTTCAGATGGGTGCCGTGGTTTCCGTGATCTTGCTGGTGCCGGCGGTTATCGCATTCTCGGTGGACCGGATAGTGCAGCGCAAGCAAGTGGCGCTGTTGTCGGCACGCGCCGTCCCCTATCAGCCGAAGCCACATCGCAAGCGCGACATGGCGATGCTCGCGTTCTGCTCGTTCGTGGCGCTGCTGATTCTTCTGATGATCGGCATGGCGCAGTTTGCGGCCCTCATCAAGTTCTGGCCCTACAACCTCGAGATGACGCTGGGCAACTATGATTTCGACCTCGCCAACGGCGGTGGCTGGGACTCGTTCTTCAATTCGATTCGGATGGCTCTGTACACGGCGCTGTTCGGCACTATCATCATCTTCTTCGGCGCCTATCTCGTGGAGAAGGGGCGCGGCTTGTTGGTCGGCCGCAACATCTTTCACGCAGTCGCCATGTTGCCGCTCGCAGTACCAGGGATGGTATTGGGGCTCTCCTACATTTTCTTCTTCAACAACCCGTCCAACCCATTCAACTTCATCTACGGGACCATGACGATACTGGTGGTAGCGACCGTCGCGCACTTCTATACCGTCAGTCACCTCACGGCGGTGACTGCATTAAAGCAAATGGATGCGGAATTCGAATCCGTCTCCGCGTCGCTGAAGACGCCGTTCTACCGTACCTTCTTCGTGGTTACGGTGCCGGTCTGCTTGCCGGCGATCCTCGATGTTTCCATGTATTTGTTCCTCAACGCGATGACCACCGTGTCGGCGGTCGTGTTCATTTACTCGACAGACACGACCTTGGCCTCGGTCGCGGTGCTGAACATGGACGACCAGGGGGAGCTGGCATTTGCGGCGGCGATGGCGATGACGATTGCTTATACCTGCGCGGCTGCGCGTATCTTGCACATGCTGCTCAGCCGTGGCATCACGCGCAGCACCCAGGCTTGGCGTACGCGTTGACTGAGTATTCGACTAACCGCCGCACGTCCATGGAGCCACTACTCTCACCGTCGGAGTTTGTTGGTCTCGACAATATCACCCACCTATGTAGTGGCGGCGAAGCGCCCTGGTTAGCCGGGCAATCCCGTATCTATAATGAATTCGCGGCGTTGACCAGCGGCGGGCAGGCAACACGCGCTCAATTATATGAGCGTGTTGAGAGCTGCCGCGGGCGCATGTCGGAGCTGTGGGGAGTGCGGGCGGAACGCATCGCATTTTTGCCGCACGCTGCCGAAGGCATAAATTGGCTCGCGCGTGGATTGCGGTGGCATGCCGGCGACAATGTCGTCACAACGGGTATCGAGTTCCCATCGGTTGGTTATGCATGGCAGCAGCTCGACGCTGGTGTCGAGGTGCGCCGCGTCCCTGCGAATCGATGGGTTGTGGGGGAGAGTGCGCTGTTAGGCGCGTGCGACCAACGCACCCGGGTGCTGGCGGTGAGCCAAGTGAGTTTTCTGACTGGTGAGTGCCTGGATGTGGAGCGTCTGGCGGCGGGACTGGAAGGCACCGATACGCTGTTGGCCATCGATGCAACCCATGCTTCTGGAGTCGTGCGCGTACCCGCGCAATGTACCGATCTCTGTGTGAGCAGTGCTTACAAATGGATGCTCGCCACCCACGGAACCGCACCGTGCTACGTCAGTGAGCGCGCCGAGACATCGGTTGCGGATAGCTGCTTCGGGTGGCGTAACCTGGAGACACCATTGTCTGGTGTCGCAGCTCCTGAGCGTTTGCCGTTGCGGCCGATGCCGTTCAAGCTCGAGCCCGGAAATCCGGCGGTGCTGTCTATCCTGTTTCTTGGATATGCGCTGGATGTGCTGTTGGAAATTGGCATGCGGTCGATCGAAAATCATGCACGAACGTTAGCGTTGACGGTCAACGAGGGCTTGCAACAACTCGGCCTTGCCGTGATTTCCCCTGACGGTGAAACCCAACGTTCAGGCAATACGTGCTTTCTCGCCAGCGACCCGGCAGCACTACGTGACCACCTCGCCACCGAGCGTATATTGGTATGGGGTGATCACCCGCGTATCCGAGTGTCGACGCATCTGTATAACAGT
>CAXMMZ010000117.1:0-3924 GCA_964194565.1 Arenicellales bacterium | reverse complement strand
AACTGCAAACCGAAATCGAGAATGCGTTCGGTTCCCATTTGCCGATCAAGCAATGGCTAGACCGGGACTCCGACTTGCACGAGGAGACCTTGCGGCGCCGGATCGAAACAGAGATCTCCGAAGACTACCAGCGTAAGGTATTGGAAGTCGGAGCGCCACTTATGCGCCATATTGAAAAATCCATTATGTTGCGGATTCTGGACGAGCATTGGAAAGAGCACCTCGCCAATATGGACCATCTGCGCCAAGGTATTCATCTGCGCGGTTATGCCCAGAAAAACCCAAAACAAGAATATAAGCGCGAATCATTTGAGATATTTTCCGCGTTGTTCGACCGTGTGAAACACGATGTAATCGTAATGCTCGCGAAAATACAGATCCGCAGTGAGTCCGAAGCTGAGGATCTGGACGCGCAGCGTCGATCACCGCAGGGTATGCAGTATTTACACCCGGATATGGAAACTGCTGCCACTGCGCCCGGCGATCTCGAACCGAATGTTGCGGGTGGTGCAGCAAAGGACTCCGGAACGGCAGCACCCTATGTGCGTAATGCGCCCAAAGTCGGACGCAACGCGCCTTGTCCTTGCGGATCCGGTAAGAAATACAAACACTGTCACGGCCGTCTAAACTAGCTCGACTCAATAGCCGCGTTTGGCGGACCTTGGCTGGTGAGTTTGGCCTTCTCGAGTCACATTATGCAACGATCACCCCTTGCACCCGAGCGGTTTCCGACATTGGCCGAGGTACCGGGTGTGCGACTTGCCGGCGTCGCGGCCGGCGTCAAACGGCGTGGGAAACTCGATTTGTTTCTCGCCGAACTGGCCCGCGGAACGGCCGTCGCCGCCGTGCTAACCCAGTCGCGCACCGCTTCTGCCCCTGTGGATTGGTGTCGTAGCCTGCGTCCAAGTGGCCGTGGCCGAGCTATTATCGTCAACGCGGGTAATGCAAACGCGTTTACCGGTCGCGTCGGTGCTGAGCATGCGCGACGCATGGCCGAGGTGACGGCTGCGCAGCTCGGCTGCCGGACACGCCACGTGTGGGTTGCGTCGACCGGTGTTATCGGTGAACCGTTGCCGGCCGATCGGATCACCGCGGCGGTGCCCAAGGTGGTGGATAGTCTGGCGCCAGGGAATTGGGGGTCAGCGGCAAGAGCTATTATGACCACGGACACCTTTCCGAAAGGTGCGACCGCCGTTACTCAGATCGGTTCTAAAACCGTCACCATCAGTGGAATCGCCAAAGGTTCCGGAATGATTGCTCCGGATATGGCTACGATGCTGGCGTTTGTGTTTACCGATGCGAAGATCCCCGCGCCGGTATTGAACGATCTGTTACGACGCGCGACGGATCGAAGTTTTAATTGTATTACTGTGGACTCCGATACCTCGACGAGCGATACATTGTTGTTAGCGGCCACGGGCCGGGCCGGCAATAGGCCGCCCGGTGCTGCCAACGACGCGCAGCTTCGACCTTTTGCCGCCGCGCTGCAAGGGGTGTTGACTGATTTGGCGACCCAGGTTGTGCGTGACGGTGAAGGTGCTTCGAAGTTCATCACGATCGACGTAAGCGGTGCGCGTTCCCGTCGTGCGGCACGCCGCGTCGGGTTGGCGATTGCGAACTCGCCGCTCGTAAAAACCGCCATTGCCGGTGAAGACGCGAATTGGGGCCGCATCGTTATGGCGGTCGGGAAAAGCGGTGAACAGGCGGATCGCGATTTATTGCGAATAGCTATGGGTGGCGTCGACATCGCGATGCGGGGCCAGCGTGTGGGTGAGTACGACGAGTCGCTCGTGACCGAACATTTACGTGGCACGGAAGTACATATTGGTGTCGACCTCGGTATTGGCCGGGGCCGGGCACGGGTGTGGACCTGTGACTTGACGCACGATTACATCCGTATCAATGCCGAGTACCGTAGCTGATGTCACGGTTGCACGTAGCGGTCGGTATCGTAACCGACGCTCGTGGCCGTGTGTTGGTGGATCAACGTCCGACCGGTAGTTTGTGTTCCGGGCAGTGGGAATTTCCCGGTGGCAAAATCGAAGCCGGGGAAGCCCCATATCAAACGCTATGTCGCGAACTTCACGAGGAACTCGGTATCGGCGTGCTGAATGCGGAACCGTTGATAGTGGTGCCTTACGATTACGACGATCGCCAAGTGCTGCTGGATGTCTGGCGGGTTCTCGAATATCGCGGTACACCGCGAGGTCGAGAACAACAACCAATCCGCTGGGTGCGTCTTGAGCAGATCGCCGAACTCGATTTTTTGCCCGCGAACCAACCAATTCTTAACGCACTAGCCGAGCAGTGTTGATATGACGATCAGATATGGCCAAGATATTTTTGGTGTAGCGCGTCAACCTGGCGGATCAACGTACCGATATCGTCGTCATTGACGAGAATGTCGTCGGCGATCGCGAGGCGTTTCTCACGACTCGCCTGGGCCGCAAATATCGCTGTGATTTGATCGTCGTCGAGGCCGCTGCGGGATCTCAACCAAAGGCGGCGCTTATGATCGGATGCATCCACCACTAACACACGGTCCACCAGAGGATGCGGCCCGGTCTCGGCCAGCAACGGGATCGCCAACACACAATAGGGGTCATTAACATCGCGAATACTCCGTGCCATTTCCGCACGAATCTGCGGGTGTAGGATACGTTCCAAAATTTGCCGTCTTGCCGGTGCGCGAAACACGATGTCTCGCAGCCGCTCACGGTCGAGTTCGCCGTCCGCTGTTAAGACGGTGTCGCCGAACTTACACACGATCGCGCGTAAGGCCGGCTGCCCCGCTCTGGTAAGTTCGTGGGCGATCCGATCGGCATCGATGACGGTCACTCCCAGCTCTTCGAGGCGATCCGAAACCGTAGTTTTACCGCTGCCGATTCCTCCGGTCAGGCCAACGCGCAGCATCGGCAGATTCTCGTGTAAATTCGCATTGGTCGAGTGTTAGCCACCCAAGCTCGCCAACGGAAAGTAGCGGGTAGTGATCATCGAACCCCACAGCATAGCGACCCACCCGGCGCCCGCGAGATAAGGGCCGAATGGAATCGGCAAATGGCGATCCCGGCCGCAGCCGATGATGAGGGTGAGGCTAATGATGGCGCCTATAGCGGATGCGAGCAATAGAATGAGCGGTAACGATTGCCATCCCAACCATGCCCCCAGCGCTGCGAACAGCTTGAAATCGCCGTAACCCATACCTTCCTTGCCGGTAACGAGGCGGAAGCCATGGTAGACGCTCCACAAGATCAGATAGCCTGCGACGGCGCCGCTCACCGCGGACGCTAAATCCGTGAACAGACCGAATAGATTCGCGAGTAACCCAAGCCATATCAACGGCAATGTGATCACATCGGGCAGGATTTGTCGGTCGAAGTCAATAAAGCTCAGCGCGATAAGCGCCCACGTCAATCCCAATGCCAGCAAGCTACCCCACCCAAAGCCTAACCGTTGAACCACGATAGCCGACAATACGGCCGTTAGAATTTCGATGAGTGGATAGCGCCAAGCAATACTTGATTTGCACTCGGAGCAGCGTCCCCGTAACAACAAGAAACTCAAAACCGGGATATTCTCCCATGCGCTGATTTGATGCCCGCAATGTGGGCAACGTGATCTCGGTAGAAACAACCCCGGAACCTCGCGAAGTTCCTCTGATTGTTCGATGTTAAGTAGTTCGCGGCACTGTGAGGACCATTGCGCGTCCAACATTTGCGGCAGTCGGTGGATGACTACATTTAGAAAACTGCCTACACACAGCCCGAACAGGCCGGTGATAAGGCTTAAGTAGGCGCCATTGGTTTCGAGTACGGCTAGATAATCCATCGCGAAATTTGATTGTGTGGGCAAGCCGGATTATTTCACGCGGAAGGATGGCACGCTACGCGACGCACCGTGCGCCTCGGCCGGTGCCAACGGCAG
>CAXMMZ010000116.1:0-10924 GCA_964194565.1 Arenicellales bacterium | reverse complement strand
ATCGCAACCCGGAGGGGCGCGTGGAGGATCAGAACGAATACGTTCGGGTGGCGATCGGAGATATCTATTACTTCTCGGTGAAGCCTTGATACGCGTGAATCTCGCCATCTTTCTGTAGGAAAATTGCAGTGGAGACCTCGTTAATCCGAACAGCACAAATTGTGCACAGCCCGAGACCCTCGGTGTGCCGGCTAACCGGTTCACATATTGAGAAGATTTATAGTGCATCGTCCGCCTTCGTGAAATATCCGGGCCAGCACCAAACAAGGGGTCCCTCCGGCAGCGAGGTTCGAATCCCTCTCCGTCAGCCAATTCCATAAATCCTGCCGCCTCCAGCGTCTCCGACCGGGCCCTCGTTGTAACAATTGTTTGCGGTGCCGGCGCCATTTCGGCCGGCAGATGGCTGCGGCCTGTGCTACACCTTAGATACAGGTGAGGATGTTCTCTCGGATCTACGCGGGTTCAAGACGGTAATGATTGGGGTATTTCCCGGGGCGTGCCGGCCACGAGTGGAGTCCTTCCAGCGCATAGCTGCGCGGCTACGAATCTGAATCGATCGAAGGGCCGGTAGCACGGCCGGCGATCCGCCGTGGCAGGACGTTTCGGCAGTGCCTGTCGCCGGATTGTCACTGCTTGCGTCCGGCGCGACCAACGGATTCGTATGGGTTATGAATTCGATTGCAATCGGAGTGAATTTGAGGAGTGATCGGTAGGTATCCAATGATCGGCTGGTTCCGAATGGCGCCTGAATTTCGTTTACGGCTACCGCTTATGCTGCTGCTGTGCGGTGTGCTGAGCGGCTGCGGTACCTTGCTTGAACGCCTCCCGGGTTTGCCGGAATCGGCGCAGGAGGCACCGGCTGCGGTGGAACAAATTGAAATCGTTCCGCGATCGGTCGCGATTCTCCTTAGCAGTAGTACGCCCGGGTACGCCGAGATCGCTGAGGCATTACGGGGGATATTGGAGGGCCAACCGCATGAAATTTTTAACCTTAATGGTGACGTATCCACTGCGGGTGCGGTGGTTAGGCGAATACATGCGTCCAAACACAACCGGGTCGTGGCGGTGGGACTCTTGGCGGCACAAGCCGTTCGTCCACTGCGTGACAAGCAAGTCGTATTTTGCCAGGTGTTCAACCACCGCGAGCACGGACTCGTTGCAGTCCATTCCAAAGGGGTGTCGGTAGTGCCGCCGCCGAAATTGCTGTTCCACGCTTGGCGAGATATTGATCCGGATTTAGGGGTAATCGGAGTCCTGGCTGGCCCCGACCACGATGACCTTATCGCAGAGATAAGACGCGCGGCGGATCATGTCGGTATCGAGGTGTTACACGAACAAGTCAACTCGGACAAGGAAGCGCTGTATGTATTCAGGCGTATGGTTCCAAATATTCAAGGTTTCTGGATATTGCCGGATAATCGCATTCTGAGTCCTAGCGTCATAAAGGAAATGATTAGCTACGGCCGCAAACACAAGAAACAAATTGTCGGATTCAGTGCGACGCTATTGCAGCTCGGCGCGTTGATGAGTTTTGAGAATCGAAGCGTGGATGTTGCGAAAACAGCGCTAAGCCGGTTCCAACGAATCGCCGAGTCGACCTCGATACCAGGCCCCGAGGTGCTGGCGCTAACGGACATGCGAATTCGTATCAATTTTGATGCGGCGGCCGAGCTGGAACTGAACGTGCCGGAGCGATATCAAAAGAGTGTGGTGGCGCAGTAGTAATGGCTGCACTGGTATCTAAATTCAGGAAACGGACTACGGCACTGCGGAAGATTCGGGTGCGTACGCTGGTTGGAGAAATTCTGGTGCTGCAGTTGCTGTTTGCGACTTTGGTGGGGGTAAGCGCCATTGCCGGACTATGGTGGACGTCGAGTTGGGTCGTTTCCGACAATCTACAACGTTGGGCGGTACAGTGGGTATCCGAGTTGGATGACTTAGGGGTGCCGCTGTATACCTCCCAAGATCAGCAGAAGTTCCTGCAGATTGAAACCTATATCAGCAAGTTTCCAGAGATCGATTTTGTGCGTTATTACTCCAAGGACGGAGAAATTATTTTTTCCGAAAAAACTGCGACCTATCGTCGTTCTACGGAACCCCCCATGTTAACAGCCGAGCAGTTTGCCACATTGAGTGCAAGCACCGAACTTGAAGCACCGCAAATCGTCGATGCCGGTGGCCTTGATAGTGCTCCGTTGCGAGTTGGCGAATCAGTACGAGACTATTTCCTTGATACTTCCGACGTGGGTGAGTCGTTGATGCGTATCAGTGCACCGGTGTGGGTGGAGTCGATGTCGTCGGATGGTTTGATGAATCTTTCCGATGCGGCAGCCCCAGTCAAGCTGGATGTGATCGGTTATGTAGAAGTGGGCCTCGATTTTGGTATCTACAAGCAGCAACTGACCCGTAATATCATTACCGGCAGCCTTGCGCTTGCCGCGGCATTATTATTGTTCGCGCTGATTGGCCGCTTCATATTCCGGCGCGCATTGCGGCCGCTATCCAATTTGGAAAAGCCGCTGACGGAACTGGCCAGAGGCAATATGGAACTCAGCATGCCGCGCTCTGGCCACAAAGAGATCGATACCATTGCCGATACCTTGCAGTCGACGGTCGAATCGCTAAAGGAGCGCGATCAAAAATTATACCGCCTGGCCAGCCGTGACGCGCTGACTGATCTCGTCAATCGCCGCTACTTTATGGATGCGCTACAGGAGGTACTACGGCAAGTGCCACGGGGCCGGACTGGGGCGCTGCTGTTTCTCGATTTAGACCAATTCAAGTATGTCAACGATACGCTGGGTCATGCCGCCGGGGATCGTGTAATCGTTCAGGTAGCGGACCAGTTGCGCATGCAACTGGGTGACGAAGCCGTCGTGTCTCGGTTCGGCGGCGATGAATTTACGATTCTTTTGCGCGATCTCGATCGCGATGCGGCTACCATCGTCGCGGATGGATTATTGCAGGTCATGCGGACTCATCCGTTCGTAGAAAATGGCCGGTTGTTTCATATTCATTGCAGTATCGGCCTAACGATGATCGATTCCGATCGTTATACGGCCGAAGAATTGTTGGCGCGGGCCGATATGGCTTGTAATCAAGCCAAGGCACGGGGTCGCAATCGTTTGGAACAGCACATCGCCGGCAGCGGCGAAGCGAGACAAATGGCCAACGACATGAATTGGTCGGAGCGGATCAAGGACGCGCTGCGGCACGACCGGTTCGTGCTTCATTATCAACCGATTGTAGATACCAAAACCGGCGAACCCGCCCATTACGAGGCGCTGATTCGGATGCAAGGTGAATCCGAAGAGCTCATTCCGCCGGACGCGTTTTTACCGGCGGCGAATCGATTCGGGTTAATAGCCGATATCGATCGCTGGGTGATTGCCACTGCTATGCAAGCGAAGGCGAAACAAACCGCGCAACATATTCACGATAGTCTCACGATCAATCTGTCGGCGAAGAGCATCGATGATTCTGGTTTGGTCGACTGGGTGCGCGATCATCTCGCAAAATACGAGCTACGGCCCGAATCGATAATTTTCGAAATCACCGAGCAAGTCGCGGTGGAAAATATCTCGATCGCAAACAATCAAATCGATACGCTAAGGGACTTGGGTTGTAAGTTCGCGATAGACGATTTCGGTACCGGCTACAGTTCATTCAGTTACATAAAGGATTTGTCGGCGGACTATATCAAGATCGATGGATGTTTCGTGCGCGATCTGATCGATAATAAGATCGATCAGTTAATCGTCAGTTCGATCGCGCAAATTGGCAAGGTAGCGAACAAATTCACGATTGCTGAACAAGTAAACGATGTCGAAACCTTCAATCTGCTCGATGAATTCGGAATCGACTTTGCGCAGGGTTTCTATATCGGCAAACCGTCCCCAAGGATACGCCGACGTACCGTTCCGATTTCCATCGACGCGGCGCGACGCCGCAGACGCCGGGCTAGGCGCTAATGCTGAGGTGATTAACTCACGTGGTCGACCCGGACGTTCAGTTTAAGCTTTGGCCGCGGCGCCCGCCAAACACAACCAACTTGCAAGCAGTGCCAGCCCGCCGATAGGAGTGATCGCACCAAGGCCGCGGATATTACTTAGACTCAATCCGTAAAGGCTTCCCGAAAACAACACTATCCCTCCGAGCATCAACCACGCTGACCATTGAATCAGCGCCGATTGCGGATGCCGGGACGCGACCAACGCGACTGCGAAAAGCCCCAGTGCGTGGTAGAAATGATACTGAACCCCGGTTTGGAACACCGCCATCATTTCCGCCGATAAGCGTTGCTTCAAGCCATGCGCGCCGAACGCGCCCAGCGCCACCGCGACGAAAGCATTGATACTGCCAGCGATACACAGAAATTTGACCATGAGTGTATTAATTGGTTGGTAGTTCTGATTCGGTAGGGAGACTCCCAGTTTCGTATTATTAATGTCAAGTCGTTGTTATTGAATACACCGATCAGTCAGAGGTAAATGCGATACGGAGTCGGTCGATTTCCATCTGCTACAATCGCGCACGTTATAGTTGTCGCCCGAAGCGACAAGCGTATGACCGCAAACAAGACTTGGAGATTCGTCACTGTGCAATGGGCGTCGTGTGGGCATTTCTGAAATCGTAAGCACTGACGAGACCGGAGCCGACCTGAGTTACGGGGTTGGGGCATAGTTTAGAATTACCGATGCGGTCGCGATTCGCGGTGGTTTTTCGAAGTATGAGATCGCCGATATCAACGTTTTATCGATAGACATCGTATTTTCCCCATAATAAGTACCGGCGCTGATGGGCCTATTTCGGCCGAGTCGGCGACTTCTCGGAAAACCCGGCGGATCGGTATTTATCACCTATACTGAATAAATAAACGTCGGGAATCTCGGAGTTTCCGAGGATTCCTATCTGGGTGGGTAGTGTCGGCTGGGACGGTCCGCGTCGCACCATTATTAGCAGAAACAACTACCGGACATACCGATGGTTAACGATGTCACGGATTCGCTGTCCGAACAGGTCGCGCGAAGCATTCGCAGCGAACAGACTCGTATTCTCTATCGGCAGTCATCGCGCGGTTTAATTATTACCGGGCTCGCGCTTACTGCGTTGTGTTTGGTCCTTATCCCAGGGGTGGAGCTACCGACTCTGCTCGCTTGGTGGATGGCGATGCAGATTGTACTGGTGGGTCGCTATGCGTTGGTGCGGCGTTTCAGCGCGGTCGAAGCTACGGATTTCGATCCGGATCGTTGGGAACGCGGATTTGTCGTCGGCGCGGCTTTGACCGGATTGGTTTGGGGACTTGGCGGCGTACTCGCTGGCGACAATGCTGCATTGTTTTATCAGGCCCTGATCCTCATGGTGATCGCCGCCATCGTCGCCGCCGCGATTTCGTTTCTCGGTTCTGTATTTAAGGCATACGTTTCCTATATGTTGGCCGCGACGCTACCACTGTTCGTTTGGTGTGTGCTCAATTGGAACTCGATCTACGGCGTCACCAGCGTGTTTCTCGTGATGATGATGTGGGGCATGTGGAAGGCGATGTCGAACTTTCACGGAGTATTGGTTAGTGCCTTGCGGTCCCAATACGAAAAGATCGACTTGGCCGAGCAGTTGGAGGATGCGAATAGCCAGCTGCAACACGATATCAATGAAATATTGCGGGCCGAGCGCGCGATTCGTGATAGCGAAGAACGGTTCCGGGGGATGTTCGAAGAGGGTTTGGTAGGTATGGCTGTACTTTCGCTGGATGGAAAAATTCAGCGTACCAACCGGGCATTTTGTGCATTTTTAGGTTACGACCCCGCCGATCTTGTCGGCAAGCCGTTCATGACTTTGGTGCATACTGAAAATATTCAATCCATCAACACCCGATTACAGACATTATTGGATGGCACTATCACTGGCTATCAAGACGAGGGCCGGTATATCCATCGGCAAGGTCACGACGTCTACGGATTATCCGCATTGACTGCATTGCGGGACGCTAAAGACCGGCCGTATAGTGTCATCGTGCAGGTGCAAGACACCACCGAAGAGCGGCGTATGGGGCTCGAATTAGAATATCAGGCACGGCACGACGATCTCACCGGGTTGGTTAACCGCCGCGAATTTCAACGCCGGGTGGAGATCGCGCTCGATACTGCGCGGATATCAGGCGAGCAGCATGCGATATGCTGTGTTGACCTCGACCAGTTTAAGCTCGTTAACGACTCTGTAGGCCACTTTGCCGGCGATGAGTTATTGCGCGAGGTGACGGGCGTAGTTCAGCAGCGCATTCGCCGTCAGGATACATTAGCGCGCATCGGTGGCGATGAGTTTGGATTATTGCTGGAAGGCTGTTCCCTCAAAAAAGCCTCCGAGATTGCTGCGGAGATCGCGGTGGCACTGCGAGGGTTTCGTTTCGATTGGGACGGTCGTTCGTTTGATATCCGTGCGAGCGTCGGGGTGGTGGCGATCACTTCCGCTACCCAAAACGCGGTCGAGCTTATGAAGCATGCCGATATGGCGTGTTATACCGCAAAGGATCAAGGCGGTGATGGCTGCTACGTATATCCGGTGGGCGATGGCGGTTCCGGCGCCAAGACGCCGGAGATCTTGCAACTGACGCGTTGGCTTGACGCGTTTCACGATGATCGTTTTGCCTTATACGCTCAGCCGATCCGCTCATTGGCCAATGACGCCGATGGCGCACAATGGTATGAGTTGCTGTTACGGGTCATAGACGATGACGGTGAGGCGTTGTCACCAGTCACGTTGATTCCCGCGGCCGAGCGCTACGGGCAGATGACTCGGGTCGATCACTGGGTCATCGAAACCGCGTTAAATTGGTACCGAAAAGCGACCGAAGCCGGACACGTTGTTCGCTTATCGATAAATATTTCGGGGACCTCGATGACCGATCAGGCATTCGCCGGTTTTGCGCGAGAGCAAATCGAGCAAAGCACACCCGCCCCCGGTGCGATATGCTTCGAGGTCACAGAGACAGCGGCGATCCGTAACCTCAAAGACGCACAGCGTCTTATCGGCGAGTTAAAGGAATACGGCTGCCGGTTCGCTTTGGACGATTTCGGTAGTGGCTTGTCGTCATTCGCTTACCTTAAATATCTCGACGTGGATTACCTGAAGATCGATGGCGGATTCGTTCATGATATGGCAAGCGATCCAGCCGACCGCGCAACCGTGGCGGCCATCAACCAAATTGGATTGGCGCTAGGAATAGAGACCATCGCTGAATCGATTGGAAGCGATGAGGTAGTGCGAGACTTACGCAACCTGGGAGTCAATTACGGCCAAGGATATTACTTTGGAGTGCCGGTACCGTTGATCAGTCTATACGAGGACAAAGTCCTGCCGTTACGGGCACCAATGATTTCCCGCTAGCAATAATAACGCCGACGTTATCCTTGAGCCTGCGCCGATGGTTCGAATCGGATCGTGAGGTCGTGCAGAATTCCGCTGAGATATTCCAGCACACCCAATGCGCTCATCGCGAACGTTCCAAGCGTTACGACTACAGCGAGAAACACCACCACGAACGAATTGCGGGGCGACTACGAAATGAAATCGGCGATCAACAGCTTCGACTCATGGTGATACGCAAACGACGATGCTGCGCCGAGTCAGTGCCCACACCGCTGCATTTTGGTATTCGCGGGCACTAGTATTGGCGGAATGAGATAAGATTCCCTCCAGAGCGACCGGTCCATTAAAAAAATCTTAAAGATCAATATTGTAGATCGCAAACCTCATACCATACAACGGATCGCCTGGGGCTCGGTCATTCGTTACGTTATTTTACGGTTTGCTAAATAACCGACTATGCCGTGTTGATGCACGTCGTCCCTTGCTCCGTCGCGTTACAATCGATCAGAATTCACAAAATATTGAGAAAAGTACGGAGCGGCGATGTTGCGGGTCGGAATTATTGGTGGAAGCGGTTATACCGGGGTGGAATTGATGCGGTTGCTGGTCACCCATCCCGAGGCCGAACTCGTTGCGGTGACGTCCCGTGCTTATTCAGGACAGCCGGTCTGTGATCTGTTCCCAAATTTGCGCGGCCACTTGACGCTGGAATTCAGCGACCCCGATGCGGCGACGTTGGACAATTGCAACGTGGTTTTTTCAGCGACACCGAACGGCATTGCCATGCAGCACGCGCCGCGCCTGTTGGAGGCAGGTGTGACTTTGATCGACCTAGCGGCCGATTTCCGCATCAAGGATCCGGAGGTTTGGGAGCACTGGTATGGCATGCCCCATTGCTGCCCTGAATTGCTACCGCAAGCGGTCTACGGATTGCCGGAAGTTCACCGTACTCAATTGCGTGGCGCACAATTAATAGCCAATCCCGGTTGCTACCCCACCGCGGTACAGCTCGGATTTTTGCCGTTGCTCGAAGGCGGGTTAATAGACCCGCGCAGCTTGATCGCCGACGCTAAATCCGGGGTCAGCGGTGCCGGGCGAAGAGAATCGCTCACCACCCAGCTCTCGGAAGCCGGTGAATCGACTCGCGCCTACTCGGCGAGTGGACACCGGCATTTGCCGGAAATTTTGCAGGGCTTACGGGACATCGACGGCGATGCCGAATTAACATTCGTGCCGCATCTCGTGCCAATGATACGCGGCATCCATGCAACACTCTACGCGACACTCATGGTGGCCGATGCCGACGCGGATGCGCGCATTCAAGAGACCTTCGAACAGCGTTATCGGGATGAACCATTTGTGGACGTAATGGCGTTCGCGAGCCACCCCGACACGCGCGCGGTGCGTGGCGCGAATACCTGTCGCATTGCCTGCCATCGGCCTCAGGGCGGCAAGCAAATCGTGGTGCTGGCGGTCGAGGACAACCTGGTAAAAGGGGCCGCCGGACAGGCGATCCAGAATATGAACATCGCGTTCGGTCTCACGGAAACACTAGGGCTGGCGGCACCGGCATGGTTGCCGTAGATCGGTAGGCACGTGTTTGGGTCGCATTTACTCAGGGACGCCAGCGCTAGTCTCGTGGTCAAGCCGAAATGGTCGGTTTGGCGGCGCCTGATTGTCGGTGCCTGCAGCCTCGGGTTTGGCGCGTTGCTGGTAGTGGGCAGTTACTATCACGGCTTAACGGACGGCCGCGGGGATCTGCTGCACATTCAACGCGAATCCGACACGTTTCGCACTGAGCTTCAGCGCCTGACCCAGCACAACGCCCAACGCATGGAAGTGCTGCATAAAAGTCATGCCTCCGACCGAGCGGAGTTTACCCGCACCAATGATGAATTTACGAGTCAAAATGACCAATTATCGGTCGCACTAGCGCACGCCAAGCGGCAACTCAAAATAGACAGCACCGCCTACATTGAGCTGAAGGCCGCGTATGAGTCATCGACGTCGCAGATCCATGCGCTGCGTGAAGATCTCGATTTTTATAGGAGTATCATTTCCCCCGACGATGGCAGAGCTGGGATTCGTGTGCAGAATCTAGTCATAGCGCCCAATGCAACCGGCCCTGAATTTCGTTACGAGGTAACGCTGATCCAAGCGTTGAAGCACGCCGATGTAATCGAGGGTGAAGTGGCGCTCGATATCGAGGGCCGTCAGGACGGAGAATTGGCGACTCTGTCGGGTGCGACATTGGGAATGCAAGCAGAACCCATAAAATTCCGCTATTTTCAGAATGTTGAAGGGCAATGGCGGCTGCCGGACGGATTCACACCACAACGCGTGCGAGTCACGGTGATCGCGGCACCGGACTCGGCTCTGATCGCGGAACGGTGGTATCCTTGGCCCTCGACATAATGTGTTCCACTAAGTTGAGGTCTGATGAGCATGATAGGGAAAAAGTCGGCGCCGGAAAAACCGGCGGACAGTATCAGTACATTGATCGGTGCGGATACCGAGATTGAAGGCGATATCCGATTTAGCGGTGGGCTGCGGGTGGACGGTAAGGTGGTCGGCCGGATTCAGGCTGATGGCGCCGGTAGCAGCACCCTCGTGGTTGGTGAATCGGGTAAAGTGGAGGGAGACCTGCGCGCCGCTCATGTTATTATTGACGGCAACGTACGCGGTAGTATCGCGGCGCAAGGTCAGATCGGCCTGCAAGCCCATGCATTGGTCACCGGCGATCTGTCGTGTCGATCGATTGATATGGCGCTGGGCTCGAGGCTCAACGGCAAACTGATATGTGATCCCGGACGCGGTGGCGCCACGACAAGTACCACGAAGACCACGGAGAGTGGCTCTTGATTTTCCATAACGGTGGCCCCATCGCATGTTAACCAGGAAATTTCCGCTGAGATCCGAACCCTTCGTGAAATATCCGCACTTGCGTCCGAGAAATTAAAGACATCATGCAATCGAATTCAGAAACTGCGCAGCTGGTCTTTACCGACAGCGCCGCGGAACGTGTCCGCGATATGGTGGCGGAACAAAGCAACGCCGATCTAAAGTTGCGCGTATTCGTTCGCGGTGGCGGATGTTCCGGATTTCAATACGGCTTTGAATTCGACTCGGTGGCTAATGAGGACGATTTTGCGATTGACAACCACGGCGTGACATTGCTCGTGGATGCACTGAGTTTTCAGTATTTGATGGGCTCGGAGGTCGATTATAAGGACGATCTGCTGGGCGCACGGTTTACCGTGACCAACCCCAATGCCACGGCCACCTGCGGTTGTGGTTCGTCCTTCGCGATATAGCTATTGCGGTCCCTGAGTCACGGTAAACGTCTGGAACTTCGCTCCTACTCGTAACCCGACGTTGCTCCTGGGGGCGGGAGATATATAGCGCCAAGTACAGCCGAGTGCCGCGCACCGGTTACGGCCGGTAGGTTCCCTGGATTGCCTTGCAGGCGCTGTTTCGCTAACCAAGCAAATGCGGCCGCTTCGACCCAGGCGGGATCGATACCGAGATCCGCGGTAGTGCCCACCGGAATATTGTTGGC
>CAXMMZ010000115.1:0-6085 GCA_964194565.1 Arenicellales bacterium | reverse complement strand
GGAAGTCGACGAGCACGGCCTCGATCAGCTCGATCGCGCGCTGGTGCTGTCAATCGTGGAGAAGTTCGACGGCGGCCCGGTCGGGATCGACAGCCTTGCCGCTGCGGTAGGCGAGGAACGCGGCACGATCGAGGATGTGATCGAACCCTATCTGATCCAACAGGGCTTTATGATGCGTTCGTCCCGTGGCCGTGTCGCCACCAAGAAAGCGTACCGGCACTTTGGGTTGAAACCCCCGGCGCCGGCGGCCGTCCCGCAACATGGATTGTTCGACGAAACATGAGCGTGTCTGCCAATCGCACCGATGCGCGGCCGTTTGTCGGGAATTCCGCTTTGGCTATCGCGTTTAGGCTTCCGGTGCGCATCTATTATGAGGATACAGATGCAGGCGGCATTGTATACTACGCAAACTATCTGCGCTTTATGGAGCGCGCGCGGACCGAATGGTTACGGCATCTGGGGTGTGAGATCGATCAATTGGCCGAAGGCGACGGCATAATGTTCGCGGTGCGCTCCGTCAATATCGATTATTTTCGCCCCGCGCGGCTCAACGACTATCTCGATGTTACCGTCCAACTTAAACAATCCGGTGGAGCCAGTTTGCGTTTGTGGCAGGAGGTTTTGAGAGATTCCGGACGATTGTGCGCCGCTGATGTGCGCCTGGCCTGTGTCGATACCGCATCCCTGACCCCACGCCGCTTGCCCGATTCCCTTGTCGCCGCGTTGAATGCATGGAACAAGTCATAAATTTCACCGCATCCAACGACCCGATCTCGTTAGTAGCGCTCATCAAAAACGCGAGTCTGCTGGTGCAGGCTGTTATGGTGATCCTGCTACTCGCGTCGCTGGTGTCGTGGACGATGATCTTTTCCCGCGCTTATATCTACAAGGGCCTGGCCAAGACCTCCGACACGTTTGAGGATGCGTTTTGGTCCGGCGGCGATCTGGCGCGGCTCTATCACGAATGGTCCGGGCGGCGTAAAGACGCGGAGGGTATGGCAGCGGTATTTGTATCCGGTTACCGGGAATTCACGCGCCTGACCGGCAAAAGCAACGTTGATCGCGCCGATCTCGTCGACGGCGTGCACCGCGCGATGCGGGTGGCATTGAGCCGCGAGATCGATCAGTTGGAAACCAACTTGTCATTTCTCGCGACGGTGGGTTCCACGAGCCCGTATATCGGTTTATTTGGCACCGTGTGGGGCATCATGAACTCGTTCCGCGCATTGGGCTCGCTGCAACAGGTCACGATTGCGACCGTGGCGCCCGGTATCGCCGAAGCGCTGATCGCCACGGCAATGGGTTTGTTCGCCGCGATTCCCGCGGTAATCGCCTACAACAAATTCTCCAATACTTCGGAGCGATTGATTTCACGTTATGAGGTATTTATGGAAGAGTTTCTTAGCATCGTGAATCGTCAAAACATCAACATCAATGCGGAGTAGAGGCCGTGCAGAGCTACGCTCGACACCGTAAAAAACGACAGATGTCCGAGATCAATGTAGTGCCCTACATCGATGTGATGTTGGTGCTGCTGATAATATTCATGATTACGGCGCCGCTGCTGACCGAGGGCGTTAATATCGAGTTACCGCAGGCCGACTCGATTCCGATCGAATCGGACGACAGCGTGCCGTTCGTCGTGCACGTCGAGGCCGACGGCGCCTATTTTGTCAACGAAGACCGCGACGAGCCGTCCACCGCCAAGGAGATTCGCCTCAAAGCCGCAGCCGTACTGCGCCATAAACCTGGCACCTCGTTTTTGGTGCGTGGCGATCGCCGTGCCGAGTATGAGTCGGTAGTGCACGCCATGGTGGCATTGCAGCAGGCCGGCGTGGACAACATCGGCCTCGTGACCGAAACCCCGGAGAAAAATTGACACCGTGAATCGGGTACGCCGCGTTAAGCTCACGAGCCGTTCGGTTGTCTTTGCAATTGCCGTCCACGGATTGATCCTGTTGTTGCTGGGGCTCAGCATCGATTGGAACTCCGACCGCATTCCCATGGCTGCCAATAAACACGCGCCGGTGCAGGCGCAGGCCATTGCCGCGGCGGATTTGGATGAGGAATTGCAAAAGATTAAGGACAAAGAGAACGAGAAGATCAAAAAACAGCAAGATCGGGAGAATAAACTCAAGGAGCTCGAGCAACAGCAGGAGCGAGAGAAGTCAAAGCTCGCGGAACTTCAAAACGAGAAGAAACGCAAACAGGAAGAAGCGAAAAAGGCTGAGGCTAAGCGCGTCGACGACGAGCAAAAGCGCAAGCAAAACGAAGTCAAGCGTTTAGCGCTTGAGAAGGATCAGAAGAAGAAAAAAGAACAAGCCGAGAAGCTCGCCGCCGAGAAGAAACTCAAAGCGGACAAAGCGAAGCGCCTCGCTGAGCAAAAGAAAAAAGAAGAGGTGGCACGTAAATTGGCCAAGGAGGAAAAACGCAAGGAGGATGAAGCGCGCCGTATTGCGGAACTCGAGCGGCAACAGAAGCTCAAACGCCAGCAAGCCGAACGCGAATTGCAAGAACGGCTCGAAGCCGAACGTATGCAGCGTAACGAGCGCCTGGCGACATCGACATTTACGAATCAATACGTTGCTGCAATTCAACAGAAAGTCAGCCGCAATTGGATTCGCCCGACCGGCGCGCAGCAGGGCTTGACGGCACTGGTCGCGGTACGAGTGACCCCGGGCGGTGAGGTGCTGTCGGCACGCATTGTACGCGGCAGTGGCGACGCGGTATTTGACCGCTCGGTCATTAATGCCGTATTAAAGGCATCGCCATTGCCGTTTCCGCAAGACGCGAAGTTTTACGAATTTTTGCGCGAGTTCAAATTGGAATTCAGACCAGATCAATTGGTGTCATGACTCATAAATTTCTAACCGTTCGTCTTATTGCAGTAATTCTGGCCGCCTGGTGCGCGGCTGCCCAAGCGGAAATTACCATCGTCATCGACAAATCCGGTCTAGGCGGTGTGCCGATTGCGGTCGTGCCGTTCGAGTGGCGCGGCGCCGGTACCCCGCCCCATGAGGTCGCCGATATTATTGAAGCGAACCTGGCTCGCAGTGGTCGTTTTGATCCCATTGCGCGCGAGGATTTTCTGAACACACCCCACGAGAAAAGCCAGGTCAAGTTCACCGATTGGAAGCTGCTGACGGCCGAGAACCTCGTGGTGGGACGGGTCGCGCAAACCAGCAACGGCTTTCAAGTGGATTTCGAGCTATTTGAAGTGTTTACTGGCAGGTCGATGGTGGGGTTTCGGTATAATGTGCGTGCCAACCAGTTGCGTAAGATCGCCCACCAAATCAGCGATGTGATCTATAAGGCGCTGACCGGTCAACCCGGTGCGTTCGACACGCGAATCGCCTACGTCACCGTCGAAACGAACTCGGTCGGTAGCCGCACGTTTTATCTCGAGGTGGCCGATTCCGATGGCTTCGGGTCTCGCAAAATCCTCAAATCGGCCGAGCCCATCATGTCGCCGACCTGGTCACCGGATGGCTCGCAACTCGCGTATGTATCGTTTGAGGAGCGCCGCTCCAAGATATATCTGCAGCGCCTGAGCGACGGCCAGCGCACGAAGTTAGCCGAGTATGACGGTTTGAACAGCGCGCCGGCGTGGTCGCCGGACGGTCGGCGGTTGGCTATGACGTTGTCCCACGAAGGCAATCCGGAAATTTATGTGCTCGATGTCGCGAGTCGGCAATTGACCCGTTTGACCCACGATCGCGGTATCGATACTGAACCCGCGTGGTCGCCGGACGGGCGGCACATCGTGTTTACCTCGGGCCGCAGCGGCCGGCCGCAGATCTATCGTATGGCGAGCAATGGAGGAAAACCCCAGCGCATTACGTTCGAAGGGGACTATAATGCGCGGGCGTCTTATGCCCCGGACGGAGAACGGTTGACTTTGATTACGAGGCAGGGCGGCGGGTACCACACGGCGGTGTATTTTATGAATAGTCGCTCGCTGCAGGTGTTGACCAACACGCGTCTGGACGAGTCGCCAAGTTTTGCGCCGAACGGTGCGATGATTTTGTACGCGACACAATCGCGCGGCCGCGGCGTGCTCGCGGCGATGTCCGCCGACGGCCGGGTGCGGCAAATATTAAAGGTTCAACAAGGGGATGTGCGCGAACCCGCGTGGTCTCCACTCAACCGCAAACTATGAGAGGAGTGGTAACGATGCAAAAATTAAAGCTGTCAATCTTGATGGTACTGTTGATTGGCGTGACACTGGCGGGTTGTAAAAGTAAAGCTGTTCAAGAGACTGTGCCTATCGATGAGCAGAGCCTCGGTGGTAGCGGCTCGGATACGAGCTCGACGGGGTTGGACGGCGGTGACAGTACCTTAGGTAATGCGTTACCGGGCGATATCGACCCGCTGAGTCAACGCGTGGTCTACTTCGAGTACGACAGCGCGGACATTGGCCCAGACTCGCAGGCCGTGGTCGAAGCTCACGCCGCGTATTTGAGCAATAATTTCCAGATCAACATCGTGCTGGAGGGTCATGCCGACGAGCGCGGCACCCGTGAATACAATCTGGCCCTCGGTGAGGACCGCTCCAAATCCGTATCGACGATAATGCAGGCTCTGGGGATCGGTCCCGAGCGTATCCAAACGATATCGTATGGCGAAGAGCGGCCGTCCGTGCTTGGGTCCGACGAAGAGTCGTGGGGCTTGAATCGTCGCGTCGAAATTCTCTACAGCAATTAATTCGTTTCCGCATCGGCGGGGGCTACGCGCTCCCGCCGCTCGGTATGTCGCATCGACCGATGGTTGACGTGTGTCGCCGCGCACATTCATTTACAATGAGTGCAAGGCTCTCATTATGATATTGAATCGATAATCTCTCGTTCATGTTGATTACAGACCCGCGCCGATGGCGCATCGCCACCGCCATTTTCATCGCTGTTGCCCTGACCGCATGCACGTCCCCACCGCCTGAGCCGGAGCTTATTTCCGAGCCGGCGCCACCGGTTAATGCCGCGACCTTGCAAGTGCTGGCTGGAGTCGAGGATTTGCAAAAAGACATCCAGGCACTGCGCAATCAGCTCGAGCTTCAGCAGTACGAAATCGAGAACATGAAAACGCGCCAGCAGGCGATGTACGAAGATCTCGAACAGCGCATGACGCGGAACGCGCAACAAAGTACACAACAAGGCACGGCACCGACCGCAGCGCAGCAAGCCGCGTATCAGCCGGCGACCCAAGCGCCGACCGCGGCCTCCACATCCGGTGGCACCACGACGACATCGACATCCAACGATCAAATCACCGGCACAGTGCCAGCGCAGCCGACCGTGCCCAGCACGCAGAGTACGACTGGCCAATCGGGCGGCATCGACACCGTTACGATGAATCAGCCCGGCGTCGAGCCGCCCGCCCCCATGACTGAACGGGAGAGTTACGAGGAGGCCTTCGACGCATTGAAGCAAAGCCATTACGACGAAGCGATGGAAGGATTCGAAGGGTTAATAATGGCGTATCCGAACGGTGAGTACGCCGACGACTCGCAGTATTGGATTGCCGAAGCGCAATACGTGACCCGAAATTTCGACGCCGCTATGCGCGGTTTCCAAACCGTGATTAACGACTACCCGGATAGCGACCGCGTGCCCGAAGCGATGCTCAAGATCGGTTATCTGCAATACGAAACCGCCGATTACCTCCGCGCGCGGCAAACCTTAAACGATGTGTCTACCCGCTATTCCGGCACTCGCGTCGCATTCTCCGCTGAGGCGCGCTTGAAAAAAATGGACCGGGAAGGCCTGTAAACACCCAGCCCCGCAAATTCAAAAATCTGCCCGCTAAGTTTGACTCGCCACACTTCGCCCCGGATAATTCCGCGTCCCCAAGCCTTACCATGGTTTTATCCGTTAGCTCAGTTGGGCGAACCGGATCGAGGTAAAGGTCCAGTGGACCTTTTCCCCGGTGAGCGCCCTGTCCATGGAAGGCAGGGCCGGGAACTAGAAGTACTCCGAAGTATCGCCATGGAAGGCTACGACGTTTTGTCTAAATGGGCCGTTAGCTCAGTTGGTAGAGCATCTGACTTTTAATCAGGTGGTCGCAGGTTCGATCCCTGCACGGCCCACCA
>CAXMMZ010000114.1:0-7711 GCA_964194565.1 Arenicellales bacterium | reverse complement strand
TGTTCCATGCAGGATTGATGCGTGCCGGCCTTCTACGGCTCTTGGCAAGGACGCAAGGACCACCCGGGCATCGTGCGGGCCACTTCGTGCTCGGTTTGGTGGAATCCTAAAAATTCAACGCACTCTCAAAGGACAACGGGTAGACTAACGCAACATTGATCGAAATCGGACCTGACTCAAGGATATTATCGACTCCCCTAACTGCGTTATTTTTACCATTTGATCAGATAACAGGGGCTTTATACCTACTATACTTTGTTGGTACGTGTCATTGTAAAACTCCTATAAGTCAGTTATGTTATTTCCTTAGGAGGCTTTGAATTAATTGTACGACTAGTTAAACAAAGAGGTGTGATATGAAATTCATTGTTCCTTTCTTAATGACGTTGCTGTTATTTGGATGCGGAGGTGGTGATAGTTCCAGTGGTGGAGGTGGAGTTTTTGCTGGAACTTATTCGGGATCGGGTAGCGCCACGCTATCGGCCCCTGGAGCGCCGAGTAACGTAGTTGGATTTACTTTCACAGTGACGATTAATGTGGCTGGAGTCGTAACCTACACGGACAGCGCTGGCGGGTTTTTCACGGGAACCATGGTCGGCAATTCATTCTCATTGAATCCGAGAGGGAGTAAGATTTTCGGATTATCGAGTTGTACCAATACGGTCAGCCTTGCAGGGACTATAAATGGCATAAATCTTGTCGGGACGATTAGCGGCAATAACGTTGTCTGTTTCGGAGTACCAGCGCAACCGCTCACCGTGACCGGATCATTTAGTGGAACGTCATCTTGAGTGAACCGTCATCCGCCGCGGCCTCGGCACGTACCAACCCATAACCGTCAGCCGCCCGTATTTGGGACAAAATCTTGAACAATTAGAATTCAAGGATTTTAGGTACTTGGGTTGTTATACAAAGACTGAATGGGTGCTGCCGTAGGCGTTAACAATTTGGCACACACAGCGATGTTATATGTGCCGCGATGGCGGGAGAAAATTAGGACGCCCATCGCACGGCTAAGGTGCGCGCAGAAATGGACATTCGCATCAGCTATCAAGTCAATTGGATAGAATCATTTAAGTCTGTGCCGCGACCGGAATCGACCCGACTTTTGTGGCGGAAGGGGTTTACCTCAATATATAATCGACCGCGCTGCTACTCATTCCGAAGCTCCGCTTGCGTGGGATTGATCCGATTCGAGACGGGTCTCATACCGCCCATATCTCACCGGCCTTAATTATGGAATGGTGACTGCCGCCACTCGATCTTGCAACGGCAATCTCTGAAGCAACCTGTCCAGTGCTAAAGGTCTGCTGCTATTTAGACAAAAAACTCTCGGGGATTTAAGCCATGCTCTTCTGGGTCAACGACTCCCAATATTTTCCATGGAACTGAATCATCTCCGACTGGCTGAGTTGCCAGGTCGACCGACTCATTTCCGATTTTCCTGCCCTGTTCATCCAACAATAGTAGTACCTTCGGCCTGAGTTGTTGAATGCGGTTACGACTTACTACGATACCGACATGTCCGGTATTAAGTATCACAAAGCTTCCTAGGGCAAAGAGTCCTACGCATTCTATTAACTGCCCGATCATGGCCTTGGGGAACCATGTGCCACCCAACCCGTACATTGACGTCAAGGCATCAAACGAAGTCAGGGCTTGGCGATGAGGACGAACGCTAATTAATGCTTCATAGGTGTCTGCCATACCTGCGATTGTACTGAACGGGGTAATCAGATCCCCCGATAGTCCATGGGGATATCCGCTGCCGTCATGACGTTCGTGATGGGATCCAACAATATCCATGACGTCGATAGAAAATTCCTGACAATCGAGCATTTCTGTTGCTGCGTCTACGTGCTGACAAACAAGAGACCGCTCTTTCGAATTTAGTTCACCACGCTTGTTCAACACTCCCTGGGGAATGCGGACTATACCAACATCCTGTAACAAGGTGCCTGTTCCGAGCGAGTTCAGAGCTTCTTCCGGCAGTCCCAAATGACGGCCCATCGTTAGCGACAAGATGGAGACAGCCACGGAATGGAAATACGTGGAAACATTGCGATCCTTTAGCCGAACGAGCCAGCTAAGTGCGTCCGGATTGCGGATAACACTCTTGACTAGTTGTCCAACAGACTGCTGAACCTTGGCTGCGTCAAAAGACCGACCCGCTTGGATATCTTTGACGACCTTGGCATAGACATCTTGTGTGTCTTCTATGATAGCACGGGCGACGGTAATCTCTTCCTGGATCGAGGACTGATCTTCATAACCTGATTGATCGTTGTCGGTCTTTTGCCGATTGGGTGTTGCTGTTCTCAGGTAACGTAAAAGAATCCCGGGTGATGCTTCGTTTGTGAGTTTCTGCTCCTCGTCTCGGACTTCGATGTTTCCGTGGTAACGGATCTTGGGCGCAGCCGATCCGGATTCATAAGAACCACTCTTCACATCCGGAGAATCTTTGGCAGATTGATAATTTTTTCCTCCACTAAAAGAAAACCATTTCTTAAAGCCTAGGAGGATTGATTCAAACCGTTGGTGTTTGTTGTCGAGATCTTTTGTTGATTTACGATCTTTTTCGAATTTCTTGCTCTGATGTTTTTGCGATTGACTAGAGCGAACGTTTCGTAACTCGCCGGTGTACTCGACGATTCGTGGGGCAAACGATTTCTGGCCGGCGTCGCTCCCAGTTTTGGCATTCACGCAATCCGGTACCTCTATATAAACGTATTCACATATTCTTTGAACTTTTTCGATATCTCCTCGAGAATCAATCGTGAATCCTTGGAGTTCGAAAGGCGGTTCAAAACCGACTTCGCTCCAAGGACGGTCGAGCTCCGACACGTACATCCCCTCAGCCAGCTCGTTCACTGCAACCTTCTGTTTCACCGCTTGAAGAACTCCAATATTTGATAGCCATTACCCACAATTCCTCCGTGCCGTAGGTGAGGCTCCAATCAAGATAGATTTACCTATCTTAATGATAGTCTAATATCTCAATCCAGGTCGGGATTTGGCGTAAACTAGCGCCACCAATGAAAATAATAGCAACTGTCTGAAAGAATTGTCTGAAGCTACTGAATAGATACACAGCGCCGCTTCGTAACCCATTGATTTATATGGTGCCGGTGAGAGGATTCGAACCTCCGACCTACTGATTACGAATCAGTTGCTCTGCCAACTGAGCTACACCGGCGTGACGGAAATAGATGGGCGGAATTCTACATGGTTGCAGCGCCGCGACAGAAGCTCGACCAAGGTAACGGCGGCCGCTGCTCGTCGCGTCGATCAGACCGGGGTCGTAAATTGCCTGGTCAATGCGCGCCGTGCGGCGAATTCGGGTGGCTTCGCATGCGTACCACGACGTCCACACCGTCGAGTTGCTTGTCGGGTGGCAATTTCGGTAAGCCGTGGATTTTGACCTGATCCGCACCGATGTCCGTCAGCTCGCCCGTATCGGTATCGTATAAATGGTAGTGCGGCGCCATATTGGGGTCGTAGAAGACCTTGCCCGGCGCAACGATAACCGGGCGAATCATCCCTCGATCCACAAACAGCTTCAGGGTGTTGTAAATCGTTGCCCGTGACACACGGGTTGCATCGGCATTGACGGCTTCGTAGACCTCGTCGGCCGACTGATGGCCGGCGTTGCAAAAGATCGCCAGTGCGATTTCGGTACGCTGTGCGGTCGGCTGCACCCCGTGGCGGTGCAGCAGCGAGGCCACATCCCGGTTCGATATATTGGAAGATAGTGTTTCCATTCAAGCAATTATAAGCGCAGACCCGGCATTGGTCCACCAAATACGGGGCACGGCGACCGTCAATGGCATTTCCGTTAATCCGGAGATTCACCCGAGGCGGACCATGGGCCAAAGATCTTCCCAATAATTGAAAGGGTTAAGTCGCATTTTGAGCTCCTTGGCCTCAGTACGGTACGTGCTGTCCGAATTCAACCGATCGGCGGTTTTCGGCTTCGCCCTTTAAACCGCCCAAGGCATCCGCGGACGATCGCACCGACGCCTTAGCCCCATTTCGCTTACAATCCGAACCCTTCATGAATTATCCGGGTTACGCTCGAGGCGGCTGCGCCGACAGTCGGTCGAGCGCCACTCAGCGGCCGCGTCGCGGTGCTCCCAATTCAGCGCTTAGCGGACTAAAATGCGACCCGGCAGATGGGGTTTCAAGACCGTCATCAACGGCAAATTCTTCCGAAAGTGGGTTGCTATGGCGAAAATAACGACTACAATCGGAGTATGAATCAGTGTCGGTCAATACCGTTTATTTGGAAAATAATACCATTTGTCATATAAACTTGTCCTTTTGTCTGTGTTCTGTCAAAACTTTGAGCGAACACACCGAGAACTTGATATCGGCCCATGAATGACATCACCACATTGCCTGGTCGCGGCAACGAACACGGATTTACGCTGCTCGAGCTCATCATCACGCTCGTGATCGGCGCGATTTTGATGGCCGTGGCCGTGCCGAGTTTCACGGAGTTTCTGCGGCAAAGCCAACTCACGAGCCAGACCAATGATTTTTTGGCTGCCGTCAACATCGCACGTAGCGAAGCCGTTAAACGCAGCCAATCCGTCACTATGTGCGCTAGTGCCGATAATAGCGCAACTGTCCCCACATGTGGCGGAGCCGCCTGGGACGATGGCTGGATTGTTTTTACTGACCCCGATAAAGACGAGGTCTTAGGAGCGGGTGAAGTCTTAATTATTTCACACGACCCGCTCGATGACAGCAGCGTTATTGCGAGTACCGACCCGGCAATTACCAGCTTCTACTATCTATCCAGGGGCGCTATCGACTTTGCGAACCCCGCCAATACTGAGGCGAAAATTTCCTCCTCGGCGGGCGGTATCGATAACGTCCGTTGCATTACCTTGAATGCGGCAGGACGGCCAGCGGTCGAGCCAACTCCGTGTATATAAACGAGCAGACGATGAAGATTCAAACCAAATTGCAAGGCGGGCTCCGCACCGCGACATGTTCCGGCGGCTTCACGATCATCGAAGTCATGGTGGCGTTCTTCATCTTGGCGTTGGGTCTTGTCGGTATGGCACTGATGCAGGCCCAGTCGTTGAAATTCAATGCCGGATCGTATTCGCGCAGCCAGGCCAGCGTGTTGGCCTACGACATCATCGAGCGCATGCGCATCGATCCCGCCAGCGCGGCCGGCTATACGGCATCGCCGTCGAGCGGCAGCTGTGATCCGGCAGCGGCCACCGTCGACAATGACCTGATCTGCTGGCACGACCAACTCGCGAACCGGCTGTCGCAAGGCACCGGCGAAATCATCCAGACCGCGGCCACCCAATACACGGTGCGAATTATGTGGCAGGAGCGCTTCACCCGCGCCGGCAACAACGCGGATTGGGCCAACGACGCCGACGTCAAACCGATCGAGAAGTCACAAGCCTGGAATTTTATACTGTGAGGATGTCAGCGATGCGGACGATTGACCTTTCCCGAAGCGGTTCCGAGCGGGGTTTTACCCTGATCGAACTCATGGTGGCGATGGTGTTAGGACTCATCGCGTTGGGCGCGGTGGGCTTGGTGTTTGTGAATTCCAATAAGAACTACAACATCCAGGAAAGCCTCGCGCGCCTACAGGAAAACGCACGACTCGCGGCGCAGATTCTGACCCGAGATTTGCGCCAGGCGGGGTACTTCGGCTGTTTGGACGACACCAATGCCGTGTACAACCGGTTGGACGGCGGCAGCTCGCTGCTCGGTAATATTCCGATCGAGGGCTACGAGCAGGGCGACACGACCTGGCACCCAGGCAGCGCGACCGACCGCATTTCGGAAATGGTGTCCGGCAGCGACGGCGTCGCGATTCGCTTTCTCGAACCCGGCACCGGTGGCGATGTCCAGGCGCCGTTTATGCCTAATGTATCAGCGGCATTACATCTGCAACCCAATAACGGTTTGGTGGTGGGAGACATCGTCGCGACGACCGATTGCGCGAGCGCGGAAATCTTTCAGATCACCGGCCCGAATCAGAGCAACGTCGACAACGGTATCCTTAACCACAACGAGGGCGCAGCGGTGGTGCCCGGCAATGCCGAAAAGAATTTCAGTAAAACCTACGATGACGACGCCAGGGTACTGAAGTTCGGCGCGTGGCGATATTTCATCAAAGACGACGGTAACGGTCCGGGTTTGTTCCGTGAGGGCCTCGACAACGTTTCCGGCACGATAACCACGGCGGCATTCGAACTCGTCGGAGGCATCGAGAACATGCAGGTGATGTACGGCGAAGATACCGATGGCGACATCATTCCCGACACTTATGTCACAGCCGACGTAGTCAGCAACTGGGAAAACGTGATCAGCGTGCGGCTCGGCATCCTCGCACGCTCGATCGCAAATACTCGTTACGACAGCGACGGCGAGTACGGCACGGATCTCGATATCGACACCCGCACTTACGATCTCGACGGTGACGGTGTGAACGAAGTCGATCCACCGGACGAGCGCGTGATTCGCCAGGCGTTCGTGTCCACCATCGCGCTGCGTAACCGCCAAAAGTAATGCGCGGCCTAACGGGAGAACACGCAATGAGAACTTTTAATTTACATCGCATGCCGCCGCGACCCCAACAAGGCGTCGCGCTCGCGGTGAGCCTCGTGTTGTTGCTGGTACTCACAATTATCGGCGTCGCGTCGCTCAACACCACCGCCCTCGAAGAAAAAATGTCGACCAATATTCAGGAAGACTACCGCGCATTCGAAGCGGCCGAGTCCGGTATTCGGATCGCCCTCGACGGCGGCGTTACGCTCGATCTGTATGTTGTCGACACCGTGGATCAAGACTTTATGGACCCCGATAACACAAGCCGCGTGATGTCGGACGCACACGTCGAAACTGCGTTTATAGGCTTTTCGCCGCCAAAACGCGGTTCGGGATATAGCGCAATCAGTTTTAAGTCAGCCAATTTTGATATCAGCTCTGAAGGCACGGCCGGTATCGGCGCGCGCTCGGTCGTGCATCAGGGTGTAGGTCAAATCGTTAATAACAACTAGAGGTGGGGCACATGAAACGCATACGTATATTAGGACTCGCAATCGGCCTATCGGCGCTGCTCGCCGCAACCGGCCACGCTGACGATACCGACATTTATCTGCAGGCGTCGTCCGTATCCCGCAACGACGCACCAAACGTGTTGATCGTGATCGACACCTCGTCGACCATGGATCACGGCACCGTTACCACCGCGCCACCGTACGACGCGGCCGTAACCTACACCGGTGACGGCACCCCCAGCGGCACATACGTCAGCACGCAGATCTATTGGTGCACGGACGCTGCCATCGACAGTTGTAGTGGCGGTGTCCCATCGGCGGCCACGGCGCAGGTATTCGACCCAGTCGCCAACGACTGCGCGGCTTCAACGTTCAATCTCGGGACCACTACAGGTGCAGAAGGGTTTTTCAGCGCGCTCGTGGCGGGTTGGCGCGTGACCACCCAGACGCGCTGGGCAAGCCTGCACGACTTGCCCACCGCACCCACGACCGCGGCACCCATCGAGTGCTTGGCGGACGAACTCATCGATCCAGCGAATCAATACGCGCGTGGTGGCAACAACCCGAATTCGATGTACACGACCAACGTGAGCCAGCGCCTGGATTGGACCGGCGATATTGCGACGGCGACGCTGTATTCCGGAAACTATCTAAACTATATCGCCAATCCACCC
>CAXMMZ010000113.1:0-7107 GCA_964194565.1 Arenicellales bacterium | reverse complement strand
ATCAACGCGGTGAAGGGGGTCGAACTCGGTGCAGGTTTTCGCGCCGTGACACAGCGAGGCAGTGAGCATCGCGACGAAATCGGAGCGGACGGATTCAGCAAGAACGATGCCGGCGGCACCCTGGGCGGTATTTCGTCCGGTCAGGACCTGGTCGCGAGCATCGCGCTGAAACCGACCTCCAGTATTTCGGTTCCCGGTAAAACGATCGACAAGACTGGTGCGGAAACAGAGATCGTCACCAAAGGTCGTCACGATCCCTGTGTAGGACTCCGAGCAACACCGATCGCCGAAGCGATGGTCGCGCTGGCTCTCATGGACCACTACCTGCGACATCGGGCGCAGAACGCCGACGTTGAATCTATGACGCCAGTTGTATGAGCAGGAAATTTGATATTGCGGTCGTTGGCGCTACGGGCGTCGTCGGTGAGGCAATGTTGGGAATTCTTGCCGAACGCGAGTTTCCCGTTGGCAACGTGTATGCCCTGGCCAGCGAGCGATCGATTGGCAAGACAGTGAATTTCGGCAACCGCGAGCTGGACGTCGATAATCTCGCTGAGTTCGATTTTTCACAGGTTTCGATTGGGCTGTTTTCGGCCGGTGCGGCCGTATCGGCGGAGTATGCGCCGAAGGCCGTCGCCGCCGGCTGCGTCGTAATCGATAATACGTCGAAATTTCGTTACGACGACGACATTCCGCTGGTTGTGCCGGAAGTCAACGCCGACAAGATTGCGGATTACAAAGACACCGGCATTATTGCGAATCCGAATTGTTCGACGATCCAGCTGGTCGTTGCACTCAAGCCGATCTACGACGCCGTCGGAATCGATCGCATCAACGTTGCGACGTATCAATCTGTGTCCGGCGCAGGCCGAAGTGCAGTCGAAGAACTTGTGCGCCAAACATCAAACATGTTGAATGGCAGGCCGCTGGAGATTGAAGGTGAAAGCGTTCAAATTGCGTTCAATGCGGTGCCGCATATCGACGAGTTCCAGGAGAATCGCTACACGAAAGAAGAGATGAAGATGGTCTGGGAGACCCGAAAAATCTTCGCGGACGATTCGATTCAAGTAAACCCAACAACGGTCCGAATTCCGGTTTTTTATGGCCATTCCGAGGCCGTCCATATTGAAACCCGAGATAAGATCAGCGCCGAGTGCGCCCGCGAGCTGCTAGACTGTGCGGAAGGGGTCACGGTTGTGGACGAACACGCTCCGGGTGGCTATCCGACCGCAGCCATCGATGCGGCGCATCGTGACGGCGTATTCGTCGGGCGGATCCGCGAGGATATTTCGCACGAGCGTGGGCTAAATCTCTGGATTGTGGCGGATAATGTCCGCAAGGGAGCGGCTTTGAACAGCGTACAGATCGCGGAACATTTGATAAAAGGCTATTTATCGTCTAAGACTTAATGTTGAATTGTAAAGAACATTCATAATATAGTAGCGTAACTAACCGCCAGGAAAGCCTTTTTCGTTGGTACAACGACACCCATCAGCGGCCCTTGGGATGGCCTCACGAGGAGTCCTATAGCGTGCTTAGGAAGCATTTCGTAATCGCCAAGCGGTTCACCGCGGCGTTGGCATTGGCCGGATGCTGCGGCCAGGCATTTGCGCTCGGACTGGGGCAGCTGCAAGTCAAATCGGTGATGGAGGAGCCGCTGGAGGCGGTCATCGAGCTCACGTCGGCGAGTCCCGAAGACATCGCGGAGTTGCGGGTCAGCCTCGGATCTCGAGAAGAATTCATGCAAGCCGGCATTGATCGAAGTGCTTATTTGGGGGCCCTAAATCTCGAGCCCGGATTGGGCGAATTTGGCGAGCCGGTCGTCAAAATCAGCTCGCTGCAGCCGATTTCGGAGCCGTTTCTGCATTTTCTCATAAGCATCGAGTGGCCCGGTGGAAAATTAGTACGCGAATACACGGCGTTGCTGGAACCGCCGTTATACGCTCAGGCGCCGCCCGAACCGGTGGCGATGGCCGAAACGACGGCCGAACCGGAACCCGCACCGGAAGCGCCAGCCCCAGAGTCGGCCGCGACGATGGGCGAGACCACGACGGTCGGGACGAGTACGGGCGCCGCAACCGGGAGTGATTCCGGCGCGACTCAACCCGCACCCGAACCCGAACCCGCAACGGAGATGGCAACCGCCGACGAATTCGGACCGGTTGCGGCCGGAGATACGCTTTGGGGGATCGCGAATCGCTATAGTTCCGCCACCGACGGCAGCATTTACACGACGATGATCGCGATTTTGCGCGCCAACCCCGATGCATTCATCGACGGCAATATCAACCGCCTGAAGCGCGGCGAAATTCTCAAACTGCCGAGTGAAGAAGAACTCGCAGCGGTCGATGTAAGCACGGCCACGAGCGAATACCGTTCGCAACTCGAAGAATATGAGGCGTTCCGTGCGGCTGTGGCCGGAATGGCGCCAAAAGTGGACGTCGTGGCCGATGAGGGCACCGCTACCGATCAAGCCGATTCGACGACCATCCCCACGGATACCGCGGATCGGCTAAAGATCGCAGGGGTGACCGATCAGGGGCAAGGCGGGGCGGGCAGCGGCGAAACCGCGGCCGAGGTCGAGCGGCTGCAAGACAAGATAACGAATTTAGAAGAGGATTTGTTATCCAGCGGCCGCGAAAACCGTGAACTGCAAGATAAAGTAGATCTGCTCGAAGATCAGATCAAGAATGCGCAGCGATTGCTGGAACTGAAGGACCAAGAGTTAGCGCTTGCTCAACAACAGGCGGCTACAGACCAAGCTGGCGCAGACCAAGCCGCTGCGGACAAGGCTGCTGCGGCCAAAGCTGCTGCGGCCAAGGTTGTTGCGGACAAAGCTGCTGCGGCCAAAGCTGCTGCGGACAAAGCCAAACCCAAACCTAAGCCGGTTGTCACCGCGCCGGAACCTTGGTGGAAATCCCTACTCGCTACGGTCACGGGCGATTGGATCATGCCGGTCATCGCGGGTTTGATAGCGGTGGTCGTTGGTATCGCCGGGCTTATATTTTTCCGCCGCCGGCGTTCGCTCGCGGAGTTTGAAGAGAGCATTCTTTCGGGCAGTGCGCTGGCGACGACGACCGAAACTTCGCAGACGTCCGCGAAATCGAGTTCGGGTTCGACCGATACATCGTTTCTGAGCGATTTTGGAGTTCCGGGCATGGGGACGATGCAGGCTGATGAGGTCGATCCGATTGCCGAGGCCGAGGTCTACATGGCGTATGGCCGTGACGAACAGGCCGAAGAAGTGTTGCGTGATGCGATGCTGAAGGACCCGACGCGGCAGGAATTGAAGCTTAAGGTGCTGGAAATCTACGAGCAGCGCAGTGATGTGAAAGCCTTTGAAACACTGGCTGAAGAACTCTATCCGGCGCAGGGTGCGGATCAGGCGTCGTCGGAGACTTGGGCGCGTGTCGTGGAAATGGGTCAACGTGTTAACCCGGATAATCCATTATTCACGGGCGGGGCCGCGGCAGTAGCTGCTACGGCGGCAGTAGCTGCTACGACGGACCACACCGTCTTGATGCCATCAATGGTGGATGGCGACGACGCGGCAACGGCACAAACCGCGGCAGATGACAGGGTTGAATTCGCGACCGAATTGATGGATACGGGCGACGCTGATGATGGCCTGGATGACGAGGCATTATTCGATTTGGAAGCGTCAACGGCCGAAATTGAATCGTCGATCGGCGACATAGATCAGGTTACCGATGGACTTATGGCCGAGATGGAAGTTGATTCTCGATTGTCGCCGATTGCTGAGGACGACTTACTCGCCAGCACGACCGGCGGGGCCGAATCGATGTTGGACGCCTTTCCGACGCCCGATTTGGACAGCGTGTCCGACATCGCGGGTGCAATGGATAGTGGTACAGGCGGTGACGCAGCACCGGCCGCAAGTGGCGATGGGGAAGTCGATTTGGAGTTTGATCTCGGTCTCGATCTCGATGAGATAGACGATAGCCCAATTGCCGGTGGCGATGTCGCGGTTGAGGCACCGTTGATGGAGTCGACTGACGACGAAGGAATTACGTTCGAGATGGACGACGCATCGAGCGTCGTGACGGGTCTCGGAACCGCGGCCAGCGAGATCACGACGAGCGACACGCGCGATGCACTCAGCGACACCTCGGTTGGTATGGATTTCGATCTCGAGTTGGACAGCCAACCGATGAATACCGAGGACCTCGTGACTGATTTATATACCGCCTCGTCGCTCGTGGATGTCGATAGCGGTAGCAACGGTGACGCGCAGCCGTCTGCCGTCGACGTGGCCGACCTGACCGATGCGGATAGGGAGTCGGGTGATGAGGCGCGATGGGTCGAGGCCGACCCGATCGATGCGGATACGGAGTCGGGTGATGAGGCACAATGGGACGAGGCCGCCACTAAACTGGACTTGGCCAAAGCCTATATCGATATGGGCGATGCGTCCGGCGCGAAGAGCATCATCGAAGAAGTGATCAAGGAAGGTAACGACGGACAACGCAAACAAGCCGAGGAGCTTGCGGAACAGCTCAACGCTTAGCCCGGATAATTCACGAAGGCGGACCAAGTACCAGAAATCTGCACAATATTTGAACCGCTTACCCCGTGTATTCGGGGACCGGACCTCCACACCGTTTGTCCTGTTCGGATTCAGAAAAAATCGGCCGTCGTATTCGGCACGATCCCCCTCTATCCATAGCTACGGCTATGCATCCGCGGACGATCGTACCGACTATTTAACCCGATTTCCCCTGAAGTCCGAACCCTTCATGAATTATCCGGGCTAAAGATCTCTCAGTTCTTCCTGTAGTCCGTGTGTAAGCTCGCGAACGAGTTTGTGTACCGCTCCAGCGTCGCCGTCGGTCGCGGCAATAATATCGACCAACGCTGAGCCGACCACGGCCGCGTCGGCGACACGACCAATCGCTTTGGCCTGCTCTGCATTTTTGATTCCGAATCCAACCGCGACCGGCAGATCGGTATGTCGCCGCAGCCGACTGACGGCGGCAGCAACGTCTTGCTCAGACGCGGAGCGCGTCCCCGTTACCCCGGAAACCGACACGTAGTAAATAAATCCGCTACTGTTCGTCATGATACGGCGGAGCCGCTTATCGTCGCTGGTGGGGGTGGCGAGGCGGACCCAGTGCAATCCCGCAGTTAACGCAGGATGGCACAATTCCTGATCCTCTTCAGGAGGGAGATCGACGATGATTAATCCATCCACGCCGGCGCGCCGCGCATCGTCAATGAACGCCGTGGAGCCGTAGCGATAGATCGGGTTGTAGTAGCCCATCAGAATTATCGGCGTCGCGCGATCGTCTGCGCGGAAGCGCCGTACCAACTCAAGAGTTCCCGCCAACGTCATACCGGCGGCGAGCGCGCGCAGGTTGGCGGCCTGAATCGCCGGGCCATCGGCCATCGGATCGGAGAACGGCATGCCGATTTCAATCAGATCAGCGCCGGCCGCGGGTAGGCCACTGATAATGGAGAGTGACAGTTCCGGATTCGGATCGCCGGCGGTCACGAAGGTAATGAGGCCGGCACGCCGTTCGGATTTCAACACGGCGAAACGATTGGCAAGACGCTGTGCATCCGTATAGTCGTCCTGTGGCGGCACGGGTTGCAATGAATCACTCATAGCGTCACCCCCAGTGCATCGGCCACCGTAAAGACGTCTTTATCGCCTCGCCCGCACATGTTCATGACGATGATCTGATCGCGGTCCATGGCTGGCGCGAGCCGCATGACATGGGCCAGCGCGTGGGCCGGTTCCAACGCCGGAATTATGCCCTCGAGTTTGCAACATAACTGGAACGCACCGAGCGCCTCGTCATCGGTTACTGAAACATATTCGGCACGGCCGGTGTCGTGTAACCAAGCGTGCTCGGGTCCTATCCCGGGATAATCGAGTCCCGCCGAAATGGAGTGAGCGTCCTGAATTTGCCCGTCGTCGTTTTGCAGTAAATAGGTTCGGTTACCGTGTAGCACGCCGGGTGACCCACCGGTTAACGACGCGGCATGCTTACCGGTGTCTACGCCGAATCCTGCCGCCTCCACGCCGACCATCCGCACGCCAGTATCGTCGAGGAATGGATGAAATAAGCCCATGGCGTTGGAGCCACCGCCGATACACGCCACCAACACATCGGCTAATCGGCCCTCGGCAGCGGTGATCTGTTCACGCACCTCGTGGCCGATAACGGATTGAAAATCACGTACCAGCTCGGGGTAAGGGTGTGGGCCGGCCACGGTGCCGATAATGTAAAATGTGTCGTCAACATTCGCGACCCAATCCCGTAACGCTTCGTTCAACGCATCCTTGAGGGTGGCGGTGCCACTCGTTACCGGCACCACCTCGGCACCCAGTAGCTTCATGCGAAAAACGTTGGGAGCTTGGCGCTTGATGTCGGTGGCGCCCATATACACGACACATGGGAGGTCGAACAACGCGCATACGGTCGCACTGGCGACGCCGTGCTGACCTGCGCCGGTTTCGGCAATGATGCGGGTTTTGCGCATGCGCCGCGCCAATAAAATTTGGCCGAGAGTGTTGTTAATCTTGTGGGCGCCGGTATGGTTCAACTCATCGCGTTTGAAGTAGATCTTAGCGCCGCCCAAATGCTCCGTGAGCTGCTGTGCAAAATACAATGGGCTCGGGCGCCCAATGTAATGTTTAGCGTAATAGTCGAATTCACGCTGAAATTCGGGGTCACCCTGGGCCTGACGATAAGCCTGCTCCAAATCGAGAACGAGTGGCATGAGTGTTTCGGCAACGAAGCGACCGCCAAAAATGCCAAAATGGCCGTCTTCGTCGGGTCCGGCCCGGTAGGATTCGATCTCGGGATTGCGCTGGGTCGTCATAGTTATAAAATAGATGCAATAAGTCGTGTATATCGTTGTATATTAATCAATATTGGCCTAGATCAATGGTTCCTGGCCGTGAGTTCCAGCGATTATACCGGATCGCGATGGGACCCGTGGCGCTTGCTCGCATATCAGCGGCATTATCCTAAGGAACCTCTGCATAAGTCTGGGCGAATCGAGTTGGGATTCAGAATAATCAAGATCAAGGCGTGGAACGCAAGCAATAGCTCGGCTATTGCCTACAGGGATGTAGGT
>CAXMMZ010000112.1:0-3734 GCA_964194565.1 Arenicellales bacterium | reverse complement strand
GCTGTCGGCACCAGATTGCCAAGATTGCCAGTGATCATTTACCAGTGATAGTGGATTTTGAATTAAGCTGCTGAACAAAACTCGAAAAATATCAAATGCCGTTTAATCGTAAAGTGACATATCGACATTGCGTAACCACTTTCAGTTTACGCGAATACTCCCCTGGCCGCGTTGATTTGAATGTTTATCACTGTGATCGATGGGCGCGATCAATTGCGCAACATACATCGAAAATTCCACCTGTACGTCGTCAGCACATTTGGGACCATTTGAGCTAGGGAACCTCTGATTAATTCATGGCCGGCAGCTCTGAGTCAAAAATCACCCGCTTCGGCGTTGCGAATCTTAGCAACGCTACCGCGTCCTTGCTCCCGCTCATTACCTACATCCCTGTAGGCAATAGCTGGGCAATTGCCTGCGATCCGCGCCTGGAACCGGGTGATTCTAACTCTCAGACCCGCTCGCCCAGAATTAATCAGAGGCTCCCTAGATGTTAAGAGACGTTTTTCTGCTTTCAGTTTCCCCAGTTTAACCGGCTAGTTTTAGGTTGTGTACTTTCCTCTGCGTCGATGTGCGGGATTTGATCATTGCCCGGTGATCCAGAATGTTGTTTCTTCGCCCGTGGTACGCGCCCGCTGGAGTGGCGTTATCTAGTGATTCGGGATAACGCTCATGGTGGTAATGCCGATTCAATTACGGTTGTCTGTGTTTTGTAGAACATGTCGGAGTGTGGATCAGCCAGCGGCTTACGGCTTTGTCAGAATACCGCTAGGAGCCTGTCGGACTTAGGGGATCGTAGCGAGGCAGGTGGGAAATCGAGTCCGGATTGCTGATTGATTGAGGCGAATAGCAAGCTATTTAACGAGATCAATCGGCAGGCTGGGCCGAGTTTCCCGCCGCAGTAGATTCGCCCTAAGTCCGACAGGCTCCTTGATTCTGGCTCCGCGCAACTGCTCAGATTTCAGTGCCTTCGAGCGTCTGCTTGATGATCTCGATGTTGCGTTGCGCACCGGGCAGGTGTGGATTGACTCCCAACGCGTCGCCAAATGCTTCCAGTGCCGCGTTGTAATTGTCGATTTGCATATACAGCAGACCCAAACCCGCCAGTGCGCCAAAATGCCGTGGTTCAAGATTTAAGGTTTGCTTAACGTCTGCCGCGGACTTGGAATTTTCGCCCATTAGGTAATATAGCGTCGCTCGTTTATTCCAACCCTCGGCATAGTCGGGTGTCAACTCGATAACTTTATCGAACGAAGTCAGCGCCGACTCGTAGCGCTGCTCGGCCATATCGCGGATGCCTTCTCGCATCAATACGTGCGCGGTCTCATCGTCGATTTCGCGCCAGATCACCCAAATCTCGTGGGTCAGTTGTGTTCCGGCACCCAAATCGTCGGTGGCGTGCAATCCGGCGAACAAATCGTCAAGGCGCGGGTCGTTTTGGTCCGCGGCTGCGGGTGCCACGATGAGCCAAAGTGTGATGAGTATCAAACGCCGCATCGAGAAAATAACCCTCATAGAATCAGCACCAGCGTTGGTGAAATAATGGGCTGCATCCGGGCACATCATTCAGGGCCATTGTAGCGCGGCATTGCCAAGCACCGCTACCGCACACAATGGCGTTGCGGGGCTTGACGACGGGCCGGCGGCAAAACACAATCCGATTGTGACACTATGTGAGGTGGGTATCATGTTGCCAGCAAGCCAAATCAACGAGTTTCGCGAACAAGGCTACTTGGTGTGCCGGTCGGGCTTATCGCGGGATGCCATCGCTGCGCTGTTGTCCCAGCTCGACGCCTGGATCGAAGACAGCCGCGGCCACGAGACAAATTATGAGTCGATGATGGACGGCAAGGCACGATTCGACTTGGAGCCCGGACACACGGCGGAGCACCCGAAGCTGCGACGCGTCGCCAATCCTGCCGATATTTCACCCGCCTACCAGCGAGTGCTTTGGGACAGCTCCATCACCGACATGGTGGCGGATCTGGTCGGCCCGTCCATCAAGTTCCATCACTGCAAACTGAATATTAAACTTCCCGGTATGGCGACCGAAGTGCGCTATCACCAGGATCATCCGTTCGACCCCCACACCAACGATGACATGCTGGCTATGTTGTTGTTGTTGGACGATATGTCTGTAGCCAACGGTTGTTTGAAGATTGTGCCCGGCTCGCACCGCGAGAGGTATACCCACTACCGGGACGGTAAATTCGTCGGTGAAATCGATCCTGCGATGTACCCCGAATTCGATCGACGTGCGGTGCCGATCACCGGCCGGACCGGCGATGTCTGTTTCATGCATACCTGGGCCGTTCATGGTTCCGAGTCGAATCGTTCGCCTGTACCGCGCCGCTTATTGATCTGCGACTACACCGCGGCAGATGCGTTTCCATTGACCGCGCCGGTAGTGCCATCGCGCCACACTGGACGCTTGTTACGTGGTACTCCGACCCGTACCGCGCGGCTCATTGCAACGACGATCGAACTCAATGAGCCGTATGCAGAAGATTCATTTTTCGGCATCCAAGGCGATAAGGATGCGGATCATGCAAATTAGCAATCACGCCGAACCTCGACGACATATGTCCGTGCACGGTGGGTTATGACGTTTTCATTGGTTGGCCACTGCAAACGGTCGGGAATGTTTGGCGTCGCGATCACTACATCGAGTATTTGTGTCGGTAGCCGTTGCCCTTGGGTGCGCGCCGGGGTTGGGGCGGTTGCGACCCAGAACGTGACCGACCCGGCGTTGGGCGATGCGGTATTGGATCTGATTGAGCAGGGTGAGGGCGCGGCGGCCGCTATCGAACATGTTATTGAGGGCCGAGCGCACACCGCACACCGGCAGTTGACGGCAGTGGATGGCCACGGCGGCGCCGCGCATTTTACCGGTGCGCGCATATTGGGCAAAAACGCGGTTGATGTCGGCACGCGTTGTGTGGCAGCCGGTAATCTGCTCGCGACACAACAGCTGCCGGCAGCGATGACGCTGGCATTCGCGAGTGCCGAAGCCGAGCACATCGGCGAACGATTGTTGCGGGCATTGGAGGCCGGTGTTAATGCCGGCGGCGAGGAAGGTACAGTCCACTCGGCGGCATTATTGGTGGCCGATCGGCAGCCGTGGCCGCTTGTGAATTTGCGTGTCGATTGGCACGACACGGACCCGATCGCCGCTTTGCGTGCGCTATGGGAAGCGTATTGGCCGCAGATCGACGATTACGTTACGCGCGCGATCAATCCCGGCGCGGCGCCGAGCTATGGTGTCCCGGGCGACCTGTAGCCGAGTGCCTACGGTTATTACCGGTACGGCCGCAGGATCTCGAGCGCTTGTTGGTGTAGGGAGGGCGTCGCCGCCGCCATGACCTGGGTACCGGAGTTCATAGTCAGCGGCGTGCCGTCCCAATCGGTGACGACGCCTCCCGCGCCTTCGATGACGGGCGCCATCGCGAGGTAATCGTGTGGCGCCATGTCGGCTTCTACGACGAGATCGATATGTCCGGATGCGATCAGTCCGTATGCATAGCAATCCGCGCCGAAACTTCGAAATCGTACTCTTGTGGTCAGCGCATCGAAGCCGGCGCGTTCTTTGTCGCTAAACATATCGATGGTCGTTGCCAGCAGGGTCGCTTCGCGAAGTTGTTGCCGGCCGCTGGTGCGGCACGCGTCGCCATTGAACGTCGTTGCCGCGCCGTGTAGACCCATCCAACGTTCGCCGAGGGCCGGAATTTCCACGA
>CAXMMZ010000111.1:0-32388 GCA_964194565.1 Arenicellales bacterium | reverse complement strand
GGAGGCAATTTTTCAAGTGCGATCAGCTTAATAGGACGTACTAACTCACTGGTAACAAACGAATAATATTGTAATGTTCAAATAAGATCAGTCGATTGATCTTATCTTGCCTAAGTGAAATTCTCGCCGAAGGCGTTAGCGAGAAACAGCGATGAGGTAGCAACGTTAACTCTCCCACTAGTCGGCCGCGCCTCCAAAAAAACTTCGCACGACCTCGATAACCATCTCGATATCATCGCGTGATACATCGAGGTGGGTGACGAAACGGCACGGGTTGGCGGAGCTTACGCGGATACCGTGTTCGGACAGATAGCGGTGCAGTGGCGCGAAACGATCCGGTGGGAAGCTCGCGAATACCATATTAGTTTGCGCTGCGTCCGCGATTACGTCGACACCGTCTATGTCCTTGAGGTTGTCTGCCAGCATGGCGGCATGGTGGTGGTCGTCGGCGAGCCGGTCGACGTGGTGTTCGAGTGCATACAAACCGGCGGCCGCTAACAATCCGGCTTGGCGCATTCCGCCGCCCACGACCTTACGCCAGCGCCGGGCTTTTGCGATTAGTTCGGCCGAGCCGCAGAGCACGCTGCCAACCGGTGCGCCCAGTCCCTTCGACAGGCAAATCGATACGCTATCGAAATGTCGGGTTATTCGATCTACTTCGACGCCGAGTTGTACGGCGGCGTTGAATACGCGTGCGCCGTCCAGGTGAAAACCGAGACCGTGGTCACGTGCGCACTGCGCGGCTTGTTCGATATAATCCAACGGGAGTACTTTGCCGTCTTGGGTGTTTTCGAGACACAGCAGTCGGGTACGCGCAAAGTGATTGTCATCCGGTTTTATCGTTTCCGCGACCCGTGCTAAATCGAGTGTGCCGTTGGATTCAAATTCGAGTGGTTGCGGTTGAATGCTGCCCAATACCGCAGCGCCTCCACCTTCGCGCATGTAGGTGTGCGCTTGTTGCCCGACGATGTACTCGTCGCCGCGTTCGCAGTGTGCCAGTAAACCTAACAGGTTGCCTTGCGTACCGCTCGCCACGAATAAGCCGGCTTGCATGGCAGTGCGCTGCGCGAACACCGACTCCAGTTCATTAACGGTCGGATCTTCGCCGTAAACGTCGTCGCCGACGTCGGCCATGGCCATGGCCGCCCGCATTGCGGTCGAGGGTTGGGTGACGGTGTCGCTTCTAAGATCGATGATATTTGCCATGATGGAAGTGGATTGTAGAAGTTGATCGATGTCGCGATAGCATTGTTGTCACGCGCTCGTTGCGGTGCGTGGCGGTCGCGCGCTATTAACTAACGCGACGCCGGTGAGCACAAAAATCAGGGCCAAAATCGCGCGGGCAGTCGGCTGTTCGGCGAGAAACAATACGCCCCAGCCCAAACCTAATAGCGGAATCAAATAGTTGATCTGTGCGAATGTCGTGGCGCCTATTGCCGAAATTAGCCGGAACAGGATCAATGTCGCGACGGCGGTTGGAAATACGCCCAGATACACCGCGGCGAGCAGAGACTCGGAGCTCGGTTGAGCGGTCCAAGGTTGCTCTAGCCATAGTGCGATCGGAAGCACCCAGACGGTTCCGGCCAGCGTTGCACCGGCCGCCATAATCCTTCCCGAAACGCGCACATATTTTCGTGTAAACACGGTAGTGACAGCATAGCTCAGTGCTCCGCCCAGTACCGCTAGTTGCGCGATGACGCCGGCACCGATCCCGGATAACGCTTGCCAACCGACCAGCACCAATAATCCGCCGAATCCGCACAATACGCCCAGAATACGCCGAGCCGTGAATGGTTCTTCGGGGATCGACAGGTGCGCGAGAATGACTGTGGCGACCGGCATTATCCCCATTAAGATCGCGGCCAAGGAGCTGTCGATATACTGTTCTCCCCAACTGATTAGACTAAATGGCAACGCGTTGCCAAAAAAGCCGATGAACCCGAACGCGCCCCATGTCGAGGCCCTTAAGGGGATCTGTACGCCGCTAAACAACACGTAACCCCACAATAGCAGCGTGGCGAGTGCGAGACGGCCAGCGGCCAGCGTCAGCGGCGGGATCGTCGCTACGCCTATCTTTATAAACATAAACGACGACGACCAAATCGCTGCCAATACAAGAAACCAAACAACATCGCTGGTGCGCGCAAAGCCTAGTCGGTCGGACACGATTCGATCAGCATTCTGAGAACAGGCGGCATGCTGCCACAGCCCGCGATTCGCAACAAGCGACAGCACCATATCCATGCTGGCGGGCTTCGTTAAAACACTTATAATCGATCGATGGAAATACTAGGCCGCGGCGATCCTCCGCCATATACAATCGAGAATTCCGGCGGAACGGGGCGCTGTCTTATCGTATGTGACCACGCGAGCAACCGCATACCGCTGTCGCTCGGGCAACTGGGATTGTCTGACCGTGAGCTGGAGCAACACGTCGCCTACGATATCGGCAGCGTTACGGTGGCGCGCGAGTTTTCGCGGCGCTTTGACGCGCCGTTAGTCATGAGTGGTTATTCACGCCTCGTCATAGACGCCAACCGCTACCCAGGCGATCCGGATTCTATTGCGGCGATGAGTGACGGGCTACGGATACCGGGCAATGAGGCAATCACGGCGGCCGATATGGCTCAGCGTGCGTGCGAGTTTTTCCATCCGTATCACGATGCGGTACGTCGCGAATTGGCGGCGTCGCAACGGCGCTACGCGGAGCCCTGTATTATTTCGATACATAGCTTTACGCCGGTTTTCGGCGCTGTTCCCCGGCCGTGGCACGTTGGTGTGTTGTGGGGCGATGATCCGCTCGTAGCGCAACCGCTATTGGCGAGGCTACGCCGCGAAGACGATTTGTGTGTGGGCGACAACCAACCCTACGATGCGCGTGAGCCGATCGGATATTCTATGAACGAACACGGTGCCGGCACGGGCTTGCCCCATGTGTTATTGGAGATTCGCCAAGATTTGATTACAAAGCAAGCGGACGCGCTGACTTGGGCGGCTCGGCTGTACGATTGTTTAGCCGAAGTCATTAATACATTGCCGGTAAAACCGGCGCTGGCGGTGTGATGATGAAGGAACCGAGTTTTACGGTCGGCATTGAAGAAGAATATATGCTGGTTGATCCCGAATCGCGGGATCTGATTGCCGAGGCGCCGGCGACGTTCATGCCAGCGTGCGAGCGCCGCCTGGCGGCGCAGGTCACACCGGAATTTCTGCAGTGCCAGGTCGAAGTAGGCACGCGGGTGTGCGGGTCCATCAAGGAAGCTCGCGACAACCTCGCCGAACTACGCCACACCGTTGCCGAAGTGGCACGCGATCATGATCTCGCGCTGGTGGCGGCGTCGACACATCCATTTGCCCAGGGCATTCACCAGGAGCATACCCGCAAGGAACGCTACGACGCGCTGGCCAAGGATCTGCAGGGTGTGGTGCGTCGCTTAATGATAAGTGGCATGCATGTCCATGTCGGTATCGACGAAGATGATTTGCGCATCGACCTGATGAATCAAGTCACCTACGTGCTGCCTCATTTCTTGGCACTCACGACGTCCTCGCCATTCTGGAAGGGACACGATACCGGCCTCAAGTCCTACCGAATATCCGTTTGGGACGAGTTGCCCCGCACCGGATTGCCCGAACGATTTGAAAGCTTCGCCGAGTACCGGCGGCATGTCGAAGTGTTAGTGAATGCGGGAATTGTCGAGGACGCCACGAAGATGTGGTGGGACGTACGCCCGAGTCAGAAATTTCCCACATTGGAGATGCGAATCGCCGACATCTGCACGCGCATGGATGATGGTATATGCGTCGCCGCAATGTATCAGTGTTGGCTGCGAATGTTGTACCGATTGCGCCGCGACAACAAACGCTGGCGAGAGTACGCGCCCATGCTGGTGAATGAAAATCGTTGGCGCGCACACCGCTATGGAATCGATGAGGGCCTGATCGATTTTGGTGAAGGAAAGATCGTTCCTTATGACCAACTTCTTGAAGAAATGATTGTGTTGACTCGCGAAGATGCGGAGTTTTTTGATTGTGTCGCGGAGGTAGAGCATGGCCGGACGATTCTCGCCAACGGCACCAGTGCGCACCGGCAGTTGCGTGCGTTCAAGCGTGCCCGCGCCGACGGTGCCGATGAACAGCAGGCTTTAATCGGGGTTGTCGATCAGCTGATCGCGGAAACGGTGGAAGGGCTGTAGATGGCCTACGATGAAGGCGTAGCCCAACGTCTCCGAGAGGCGTTCGCCGACCGCATTGATGTGGCCGAAAAGAAAATGTTCGGCGGCATTGCTTTTATGCTGTCCGGGCATATGTGCTGCGGTGTCATCGGCGAAATTCTTATGGCCCGAGTCGGGGCACAGCAATACGAAGCGGCGCTATCGCGACCACAGGTCAGGGAAATGGATTTTACCGGTAAGCCGTTGAAGGGCTTCGTATACGTAGAACCTGAAGGCTTCGAGTCGGATGCTGAGTTGGAGCAATGGGTTTCCGTGTGCGAAAAGTTTGTGGATTCGTTGCCGCCGAAATAAGCGGTCGAGAATATTTTCGGATTGAACCATCAATTCTCCAACCCCGTGGGGGATCCCGTCGTCACCGGTCTCAATGAATTCGGTCGAGTTGAACGGATCGCTCTTCGACACCCGCGTGACGCGTTTGTAGGCGACGCTAAGCTGGATGCGGAATGGCGTGATTTGAATTATCTCGCACGGCCGGATTTGCAGGCCGCGGTCGATGAGTACGACGTATTGTTACAGATTCTGTCTGAACTCGGCGCTGTGGTGGAGTTCATGCCGGCCGACGATAAACTCACACTGGATGCGATTTACGTTCGTGACGCGATGGTGGTAGGCCCTACCGGTGTGGTGATGTGCCGTATGGGTAAGGCGGCACGTCAGCATGAGCCGGACGTTGCGGCGCAGGCGCTGGCTGATCGGGGCTGGGCGATTGCGGGTGCGATACGGGCGCCGGGGTTGCTGGAAGGCGGTGATGTCGTGTGGTTGGACGCTAAGACGGTTGCCGTCGGCGAAGGCTATCGTTCCAACGCGGAGGGAATCCGCCAACTACAAACGATATTGGGCGATGGGATCGACGTCGTCTCAGTACCACTCCTGCACTGGCGTGGCGAGGACGACGTATTTCATTTGATGTCGATTATTAGCCCGGCGGATATCGACCTCGCGGTGGTGTATTCGCCGCTGATGCCGGTGCCATTTCGACAGTTCCTATTGAGCCGAGACATCACATTTATTGAAGTACCTGAGGCGGAGTTTGCGACGATGGGCTGTAACGTGCTCGCCGTTGCGCCGCGACGATGTGTGGCGCTCGCGGGTAACCCGGCGACTATTGGCGAGATGCAGCGCCAAGGTGTCGAAGTGCACGTTATCGACGGCCATAACATTTCCTATCTCGGCAGCGGTGGCCCAACCTGTTTGACCCGGCCCATTTGTCGGAGCGAGTAGAGCCAGTTACTCGAAATAGCGGAACTGCATCGTGCCGTCGGCCTCGACTTGTTCCACGAGTGCGACCTCCCAGTCCAAATATTCTTGCATGCGATCAGCGACCGCCTCGCGGTGCTCGTAGGGTTTGTACCAGACATCATCGGTGGCGGAGGTAGCGCCATCGACTCCTGAGGCAACCGGCAGGCCGTATTCGATCCACGACAGTGTGCCGCCGTTAAGCACCCGCACCAATTGTTGTGGACGCACGGTGGCCAAATCGTACGCGGCCAGTTGTGCGAGGCGACCATCCGGTGACGTCAGTACCAACAATCCGACGGCGGGCTGAACGGCGAGCGCGAAGTCGAGTCGGGAGCGCGGGCTCCACCAGGCACCGGGAATGTGTCGGCCGCGATAGTCCAGACTGCTCGTGAGGTCCATGACCTGCACCGACTCGCCGGAGTCGAGTGCGGCTTTAAGCTCAGCCACCGTGATCGACTCGGCCGGCTGTAGACCCAGCACGTTCGCGAAGTGTTCTCCGGTCTGCAGTGCGTTGCCGGTAATTCCACCCTCTAAGACGTAGACATCGGGCCAGCCCATTTGCAACAGCCAGGATGCGGTCATCGTTGCGCGCACGCCGGAATCGTCCACCAGTACGACGCGTGAATTGCGCGTCGCGGTGTATTCGTCGGTCGCTTGCACGAGTTGCCCGCCCGGCGCCGACCGTGACCCTGGCAGGTGTCCAGCTTGAAACTCCTCGGGGGTGCGTACATCCAATACGAACAATGTTCGCTCGCTGTCGTTGCGCCAGTCCGACAGTTGGTCATTATCGATGTGGCGCACACCGAAGCGCTGTGCAACGCGTTGTGCTGCCTGCTGCGCATCCCGTAACCCCACGGCACTCGGTGCATCGGCGCGGTCCGTTTGGCCGTGGTCCAATTCGAACCCGGCCAGCTTCCAACCCATTGTGCCGTCCTTTAACGCCATTACGCGATTCGACAAACCGGCATTGATCAGAGATTGCGCGCCAATAATACTGCGGGTGCGGCCGGCGCAGTTCACGACGACATCGACATCCTGGTCGGCGACGAGATCGAAGACGCGGTGGACCAACTCGGCGCCCGGCACGTCGATGCCGCCCGGAATGCTCATGCGGTGGTATTCTGTAAACGGCCGGCTGTCGAGGATCCGTAGTCGGTCACCGCGTGCTATGCGGTCGTGCAGATCGGCCGCGGAGATACGCGGCGTGTCGTAATAGTGTTCGACAAACTCGCCGAATGCTTTGCTCGGAACGTTGACGCCAGAGAATAATATGAACCCATGTTCGCGCCAGCCCTGCGTGCCGCCCGATAGGATTCGTATATTTGTATAGCCGAGTTCGCAAAGCCGCGCCACCGCGCGTTGCGCCATCGACTCGCTGTTCTGGGGTCCACCGTCGCACACGATGATCGCGGTGTTCCGGCGTGGTACCAAGTCGTCGATCAGCAACTCGAGATGACTTAACGGCACACAGTTCGCTTGCAGGATATGGTCCTTGCAGAAGATTCCCTGCTCGCGTACGTCCAGCAACGCGTATTCCTCAGCGCTACCCAGCAGTGCGTGCAGGTCAGCGCAATCAATATAGTAGTCGGTGGGCACGGATGGATCGGGGTGCTTAGCGCGCCTCACGTATGTCGTCGTGCGGGGGAAACACTTTCCACTGCCGGTCCTCGGAGTCGAAATATTGCCGTGAGTCGAGTTGTTCGAGACCGGCACCATACATATGGAAGTTTATAACGGGCCTCGAGCCGTGTATGTGAATGGAATGTAAATCGTCGGGCATCATCGCCACACCGTTGCCCGCTCGCACCGTGTCGGTATGGGTTATTTCAACACCATCGGTGGTGCGCCGGTAAAAGCGATTCATTTCTTCGCCATCGATGCCCACGACAATGGCCCACGTGGTGTGGTTGTGGGCCGGGGTGTCGACGCCGGGGTGCGCGGAATTGACATACAATGCGAGTCGATGGTCGGAATTCTCGGCGATGCGATACAGGCACGAGCGGCGGTTGGCGCCCAATTCCGGCGGCGCGAACTCGTCTAGCGTAAACAGTTCGCGTCGTTGCGCGAGCGATAGCAGTTCGTGTTTGATAGCTATCAGGCACGACGCGTCGACGTCGTTGTTCTCGGTCAGCCGGCTGACACGATCAACAGTCGATGCGATGGCATCTCGGCGGTTCATCGGTGTTGCTACGAAGCCGCTTTAAGGCAACGCCCCGATTCGGCGTAATCCTGGCACGTCGAGAGAAACTCGGCAGTGCTTTTCGGCATCGGAACCCGTGCTCCGGCAATATAGGCGAGTAAATTCTTGCCATCACGCAGCAGACGCGTGCCATCGCGGAGATAATACGCATAGGTCTCGGTTTGACCGCGTGGGATGGCGGGGGAAAATGCCAACAACGCTTCTCCTGCTGCGACAAACCGCGGCCATATTTCGAAAATAACCGGATCGCTCTTCATCGTTTCGCATTCCAGTATTGCAGCTTCCTTGAATTCATTAATCAACAGTTCGATGCCATTAAACGGAGCGAGGTGCTCGACGCTTTCGGCCATGGCCTTGGTAACCCGATCGATGTTACGGATAGTCTGCGAAATTTTAATATAACGGCTGTTGTAAAACTCTTCGAGCGACATCGTAAATGCTTTTAACGGTTCGCCCCAAAGTTCATCGATGCCTTCCTGGCCACTAAAATGTTTAACGGTTTTGCCGAGTTCCATGGCTTCCGTCAGGTAATCGCTGCATTGGCGCATCAACTCGTTATCGTAATCGACCACGACGCCGTGCTTGCCCAGCTCTACCACGCTGGTGAAGATATCCGTTACCCGGTTGAACAACGCACCGGCCAGCATGGCGCCTTTGACTCGCTTGCGGGCGGGGTCGGATTCGTGGTCGAAGGAGTGCCGGGCAACGTCCAGTTTGTCGCCGGGGGTATTGATGCCGGCCTCGGTATGATGGAATGTGCGGCGTGTCAGGTGGAAGATCAGCGTCTGGCGGGCAGCGAGCGACTCTTGCGGTGGGGTGTAAGAGCGAATCCAATAGCCGTCGTAATACACGCAAAGCCTCCCATCGACCTCGCGTTTTGTGCCGTTCTCGATCGAATTTGTCACCGGGCCCACCTCCTGCGGGCGTTATAATGGCACAGTGACGTGTCCCGGGGAATGGCAATTGCGACGTTTTTCGCCGCATAAGCATTGAGGAGTCTGAACTTGGAACAAGCAAGAATTTGTGGGTTGGAGTCGCTGGGCCGTGCCGATATCGGCCGGGTGGGTGGTAAAAATGCGTCGTTGGGTGAGCTGATTCGTGAGTTGGGCAGTGCTGGCGTGCGCGTGCCGGGAGGTTTTGCGACGACGACGTCGGCGTACCGCGAGTTTCTCGACACGGATGGTTTGGCCGAGCGTATTGCCGCCGCGTTGGCATCGCTCGATGTCAACGACCTCGACGCGCTGAGTACAACCGGGGCGTCGATCCGACAGTGGATTATTGGGACTTCATTGCCAACGGAGTTTGAATCGGAGATTCGCGAGGCCTATCGGAAATTAGGGGGTGAGGCAACTGATGTGGCGGTAGCAGTGCGCTCATCCGCCACCGCCGAAGATTTACCCGATGCGTCGTTTGCGGGGCAGCAGGAGACGTTCCTAAATATTAGCGGCGTCGACGCGGTACTGCGCGCGGTAAAAGATGTGTTTGCATCGTTGTATAACGATCGTGCGATCGCCTATCGCCACCACAAAGGCTACCGCGCGGCCGAAGTCGCGTTATCAGCCGGTATACAGCGCATGGTGCGCAGCGATCTGGGCGCGAGCGGCGTGATGTTTACGCTCGATACGGAATCCGGATTTGAGGACGTGGTATTGATCAATGCGGCGTATGGATTAGGCGAGACCGTCGTGCAGGGTCAAGTTGATCCCGACGAGTACTATGTGTACAAGCCCTCGCTCGCTCGTAATCAATCCGCCATCTTGCGGCGGCAACTCGGTTCCAAAGCGGTGAAGATGATATACGGAGCCGATAATTCCGAGCCCGTAACAGTCGTCGATACCAGTGCCGAAGAGCGTTGCCGTTTCGCATTGACCGATGCCGAGGTGGAAGCGTTGGCGGGCTACGCTATTCAAATCGAAGCGCATTACGGTCAACCGATGGACATCGAATGGGGCAAGGACGGACGAGATAAAAACCTTTATATACTGCAGGCACGCCCGGAGACGGTGAAAAGCCGCGAACGCGGCGTGAATCTTGAGCGCTATGAACTGGCCGCTCGTGGCGAGGTGTTGGTGACCGGGCGAAGTGTGGGTCAGAAGGTGGGAAGCGGGACCGCGCGGGTCATATCGGATCTGTCGCAAATGGAATCCATACGCGCGGGTGATGTGCTGGTTACGACGATGACCGATCCGGATTGGGAACCGATTATGGAGCGCGCGGCCGCCATCGTTACTGATCGCGGTGGCCGCACCTGTCACGCCGCCATTATCGCGCGTGAACTCGGCGTTCCGGCAATCGTCGGCACTCAAGATGGCACCGCACGCATTACCGATGGCGAACCCATCACCGTGTCGTGCGTAGAGGGTGACACCGGCTATGTGTATCGCGGTGAACTTGCGTTCGAGCGACGTGAAATTCGGGTCGACAATATGCCCGACATTCCGTTCAAGATTACTATGAATATTGCTAATCCCGAACGCGCGTTTACGATGTGTCGCCTGCCCAATGCCGGGGTCGGGCTGGCTCGTCTTGAATTTATCATCGGCAATACGATCGGTGTACACCCACGCGCGTTACTGGAGTTCGACGCGCTCGACGGCGATCTGAAGGCAGAAGTGGCCAAGTTGATTGCCGGCTATCCGGACCCGGTTACGTTCTATGTGCACAAACTCATGGAGGGTGTCGGTACACTCGCCGCCGCGTTTTCGCCGCATCCGGTTATTGTGCGACTATCGGATTTCAAATCCGACGAATACGCGAACTTGCTCGGAGGATCTCGATACGAACCGAAAGAGGCCAACCCAATGCTCGGTTTTCGCGGCGCTTCACGTTATGTGGCGGACAGCTTTCGCGAATGTTTCGAGCTGGAGTGTCGGGCATTGCGATTAGTGCGCGAGCAAATGGGCCTGACCAATGTGGAGATCATGGTGCCGTTTGTGCGTACCCTTGACGAGGCCGACGCCGTCATCGAGTTATTGGCGGAAAACGGCCTGCGCCGTGGTGAAAACGGGCTGCGGATAATAATGATGTGCGAGATACCCTCCAACGCTATCCTTGCGGACGAGTTTTTGACGCGATTCGACGGATTTTCGATCGGGTCCAACGACCTCACGCAGATGACGCTCGGTTTGGATCGCAATTCCGAATTGGTGGCATCGCTGTTCGATGAGCGTGATCCCGCGGTTAAACGACTATTGCACGACGCGATTCAAGCCTGCCGCCGCGTCGACAAATACGTCGGAATCTGTGGCCAGGGGCCGTCCGATTATCCCGATCTAGCGTGCTGGCTCATGGACGAGGGCATCAGCAGTGTGTCGTTGAATCCCGATTCGGTTATCGAAACCTGGTTGTATTTGGCCGGCCAAGCTGCGTGAGCGTGCAAATTCTGGACGCGTATCCGCGCCAATATTGGAAATGCTACAGCGGCAGGGGTACGATGCGCGTTGACCAACATCACGCTAATCTGGGGAGAGATCAATGAAGATTTGTGTGGTCGGCGCCGGTTCGATCGGTGGGTTTTTAGGAGTTAAGCTCCATAACGCCGGGCACGATATCACGCTAATCGCGCGTGGCGCTCACCTCAAAGCGATCCGCGACGACGGCTTACGCTTGATTATGAACGACGGTACTGAGGAACTCGCCGCCGGCGTTGCGGCCACCGACAACATGCAGGAAGTCGGGCCCCAGGATTTAGTCGTTCTGGGTCTGAAATCCCAACAAATCGGCCCCGTCGCCGAGCAGGTGCGTACGCTGTTTGGCCCCGATACCATTGTTCTGACCACGCAAAACGGTATCCCGTGGTGGTATTTTCAACGCCATGGCGGCGCGTTTGACGGCCGCGGTATTGATGCCGTTGATCCGGACGGACGCATTGCCGCCAACATTGAGCCCGAGCGTATTATTGGTTGCATTGCGTATCCGGCTGCGGAAATCGCTCGACCCGGGGTGATTCGCCACATAGAAGGCATGCGCTTTCCGCTCGGTGAGTTGGATCGTTCTGAAAGCGAACGCGTACAGATGTTGGCGGCCATGTTGACGGATGCGGGTTTGAAGGCGCCAGTGTTGACCGATATTCGCTCCGAGCTTTGGCTGAAATTGTGGGGGAATCTGTCGTTTAATCCGATTAGTGCCTTGACCCACTCGACGCTCGTCGATATCTGTCAATTTCCCGATACTCGCAACCTTGCCGAACAAATGATGACTGAAGCTCAGGGCGTCGCCCATAAACTCGGAATACAGTTTCGAGTACCGCTGGAAAAACGAATCGCGGGCGCCCAGCGGGTTGGTAATCATAAGACCTCAATGTTACAGGATGTCGAAGTCGGAAAGGCACTGGAGGTCGAGGCGCTGATTGGCGCGGTCGTCGAACTCGGCGATCTGACCGAGACGCCCACCCCCCATATCGATGCGGTGTTAGCGCTGGTGCGTTTGCTGAGCCACACGATTAGCGAAGAAGGAATTGCGGTTCGAGGTATGCCGTGGCAACCGGCCGCGGCTGTCCCCTCAGCTTCGCAGGCGCCGGAACGTGCGGTGGCCGGTAGTCGCACATAGACTACCTCCCGATGATAGTCTGACGATGGTTTAGGAGCAAAGATGGATTACCGCCTGGCGCTACAGAAGAAGTTCGGTCTCACCAATATTCCCTACAAGTACAATCTGTCGAAGCGGCAGTTGTTTCACGAAGCCATCGCCAATGATCGCGGACGAATTCATATCGACGGTCCCGACACGGATCAAAAGGCCTATGCCACCAAATTGGGTGACAAAGGGCCGCTGGTATTTTTGACCGACCCCACCTGCACCGGGCGCCCGGTAAAAGACACCTTTGCGGTTGCCTGGCCCGAAGTCGAGTCGGAGATCTGGTGGAAGGATAATCTGCAACAATACGACCCCGACAAATACCAGGGTTTACTTGGCCGCGTCGTGCAACACGTAAACCAGCTCGGCCGGCACCTTTATGTGCAGGATGTCTACGCCGGTTCGGACCCGGCCTATGCCGTGCCGTATCGATTCGTAGGGGAATTCGCGACCCACGCCATGTTTGCCCATAACATGTTTCCAAAAAGCGTCGATGGCATCGACGCATCGGATGACAAACAATGGACGATGCTCAATGTGCAATCGTTCCGCTGCGAACCCGAGCGCGACGGTAGCCGCTCGGATCGCGCTGCCATCATCGACTTTCGCAATAAGATATGTCTGGTGGTCGGCCGGGCTGACTATTGCGGATTAGTAAAGAAAACCATTTTTACGGTGATGAATTATCTATTGCCGAATCTCGGTTACTTATCGATGCATTGTTCGGGAAATATCGGTTCCGGCGGCGATGCGGCGATATTGTTTGGTTTATCGGGGACTGGCAAGACTACGTTATCGGCGGACCCGAGACGGCAGTTGATTGGCGACGACGAAACCGGTTGGACGGATAGCGGCGTATCAAACCTGGAGGACGGCTGCTACGCAAAACTCATCGATTTGAATAAGCAGGCCGAACCCGTTATTGCGGCGGCCTTGTCTATGGAAGGGACTTTGGTCGAGAACGTGCCGGCATTGCCGGGCAAATCCTACGCTGAGACCGACCCCCAAGACCTCGATCTCAGCGACAGTTCGCGCACAGAGAATACGCGATTTTCGTATCCGCTATCGTGTAACCCGAACGTTGCGGACGGCGCCCGCGGTGGCCACCCGCAAACGATCGTACTGTTGACCGCTGATGCATTCGGAGTGTTGCCGCCGGTATCGATCCTGGAAGGCGATGACGTTATGTATCACTTTGTGCAGGGATTCACCGCAAGACTAGCCGGCACTGAAGTCGGATTGACTGAGCCCGAGGCGGCATTCAGCGCATGCTTCGGGGCTCCGTTTATGGCGCATCGCCCGTCGGTATACGCTAAACTATTACGAGAAAAAATGGCGCACAACAAGGCGCGTTGTATTTTGTTGAATACGGGTTGGTCGGGCGGTCCGGCCGGTGAAGCGCCACGTATTTCGATTCGCGATACGCGGGCGTTGTTGGATGCTGGATTGCGTGGCGATCTGCATGGTAACGGCAACGGTGTCACCTACACTACTCATGATATATTAGGCTTGCGGATGCCGACAGCATGTCCCGGAGTCGATGCCTCGATACTAAACCCGCGTGCTATGTGGCAGGATACTTCGCGCTACAATGCGCGTGCGGTTGAGCTGCGCGATATGTTCCGTGCCAATTTCGACCGCAATGATTTTGCGAGCTATGGTATCCGCGCGACGATTTAAAATGAATATTCACGAATATCAAGCCAAGAAAATTCTCAAAGGGTATGGAGTTTCGGTCCCCGACGGCACTGTCGCTACCACGCCGGACGAGGCACGAGCCGAGGCGGCACGTCTCGGTGGCGAGTTTTGGGCAGTTAAGGCACAAGTTCATGCCGGCGCGCGCGGTAAATCAGGCGGTGTCAAATTGGCACGCTCGCTGGATGAAGTCGCCAATCTCGCACAGTCCATGTTGGGCAGCCGCTTGGTGACTGAGCAAACCGGCGCTGCCGGCATCCAGGTTGAGCGCGTCTATGTGGAAGCCGGGTGCCAAGTCGAACGCGAATTATTTTTTAGTGTTGTTATCGATCGCAACACCGCGCAATTGACAGCGTTGGCCTCGCCGCAGGGTGGCGCCGATGTAGAACATTTGGCGGCGGTGTTGCCGGAGTCGATGATGAGTCAGGGCTTGCCGCTTAGCGTTGGGGTTCCGACCACGACATCGAGTGCACTGGCAGCCCATCTCGGTTTGACATCGGCTCAAGCCGACGCCTTTCACGTGGTGCTGGAAGGCGCGCAGCGCGCTTTTTTGGAGTTAGACGCGTCGTTGTTGGAAATCAATCCGCTGGCGGTAACGATCGACGGCGCATTGCAGTGTCTCGACATCAAAATGGCGTTCGACGACAACGGCTTGTACCGGCAGCCGGGTATCACTGAACTCCGCGATCCGACTGAAGAACCGGATCGTGTGCAGCGCGAAGATCATGGTTTTAATTACACGCAGCTCAACGGCGATATTGGTTGTCTCGTGACCGGTGCCGGGCTTGCGTTGGCGACGATCGATCTCCTCAAACTGCATGGTGGTGAGCCAGCCAATTTTCTGGACCTGCCCCCGGTCGCCACACGGCTCCATGTTGCCGCGGCGTTTCGTCAGATCTTGGGAAACTCGGCGGTGCGCGCCATCGCTGTTAATGCCATCGGCGGTGGATTTTGCCATTGCGACACGATTGCTGAAGGATTGATCACGGTGAGCCGGGATACCGCGATTACCGTGCCGCTCATCATTCGTTTCACTGGCACCAGCAAAAATCACGCAATTGTATTACTCAATAATTCCGGTGTCGTGTTTCATGAGGCGCACGATTTAGACGAATTCGCGACGTTGGCCGTAGCGGCCGCGCGGGACGGCCGATAATGGCAACGCTAATCGGTACCGATACCAAGGTGATCTGCCAAGGCATCACCGGTTACCGTGGTAGTTTTTTTTCGCATCAGGCCATCGAGTACGGTACAAATGTGGTCGGCGGGGTGGTCCCCGGCAAAGGCGGGACGACCCATTTACAACTGCCAGTGTTCGATGCAGTGGCGCAGGCAATGGAGTCCACGGGCGCCAACGCAAGCGTTGTGTTCGTGCCCTCTGCGGCGGCCGCGGCGGCAGTCATGGAGGCCATCGAGGCGGAGATCCCGCTGGTAGTGTGTATAACCGAGGGTGTCCCAGTGCTCGATATGGCGCGAATCAAAGAACGGCTTGCCGATTCGGTGACGCGTCTGATTGGGCCGAATTGCCCCGGCATCATCACGCCGGGCCAGTGCAAGATCGGCATCATGCCGGGGAGTATATATACTCCGGGGAAGGTCGGTGTGGTGTCGCGTTCGGGTACTTTGTTTTACGAAGCGGTCGCGCAGTTGTCCGAGCGGGGCATCGGCCAATCGACCTGCATCGGTATCGGCGCGGACCCGGTACGGGGTATGTCATATGTCGATGCAATATCGTTGATGTTGGATGACTCGGACACCGACGCGATACTGCTAATCGGTGAAATTGGCGGCGACGCCGAAGAAGAGGCAGCGCGCTACATCGTCGAGTGTCAACCCGATAAACCGATCATCGCCTATATCGCGGGCCGGCACGCACCGCCGGACCGACGCATGGGTCATGCCGGAGCAATCATCGCGGGTGGCCTCGGTGCGAGCGAACGAAAAATTGAAGCACTACGTGAAGCCGGAGTGCAGGTTGCCGAATCCCCGGCGCGAATTGGCGCCACTGTCGCCGCCGCTCTGCGCAAATAACCTGCCTTGAATATCGCGATGGCAACATCATTCATCGCTGCCGGCCCCGCGATTTCGTAACGCGCTGCGGCGGCGAGCCGCACATGCGCCGCATGCGCTTTCGTTGAGGAGCGCCTCGAGACGCCATCCCTGCGCGGGAGAGAAACCGGTGCGCCACAAGCCGCGATTCGCAGTCATTGCGTCGCGTTGTTCTGCAGAAAACAGTTCTTGTGGTATCGATCGCGCCCAACCTTGCTCTACTAACCACGCACTTACATCGGTTTCGCCGCGGTGGCATAACATACCGCTGCCGTCACCTAGCGGTGCCTCACACCGAACCGTATCTCCCTTTAACCAATCGCTGAACGCGTCGCGAATCTCGGTCCCGCAGCGCCACTCGAATGAATGGTCACGGCACACAGTGTCCACCGCTACCGATTCGATGCCATACAGCGGTAGTACCTCATCGTTGACACGAATGGTCTGTCCATCGATCGCTTCCGCCGTGCCAACAATTTCCGAATGAGCCGTTGCAGCGAATGGGCCGATCAGCAAAGCCATAGCAATACCGATTGGCATACTACGGTGGCGTAAAGCCGCGATCATGTCCATGGTTTGTCGGTATGCTCAAAAATGAAGCGCGATATTTTGCGCTGAATTTGCGGATAAACCAATACACTGTGGCCGATGCCGTCAATAAGTATACGTTTGCTCGCTGCACCACAATACGGTCCAAGGCCGTGAATCCAAGGGTCGCCCACCGAGCCCACTGCGAGCAACGGCGGGGAATGGCTGACGCGAGCACGCAGCGTACAACGCGCTGAAGTCACGACAATGGCCTTGAAGGCATGGCCATCATAACGCGCCGCCGCTTCGCCTCCTTCGCCGTGGCCAAACAATATCAGGTTGTGTTTATCGACCCACTCCAAGCGTGTCATGTTGTACAGAGCGAACTCCAACTCGTGGCGGCGTCGCGCGGGATCGGAATGGGTTCGGTCGCAGCGTGCGGACTTGTCGTTGCGCGCGAAACCGTCCGGCGCAATCAATGCGTATCCGGCCTCACCGAGGTCACGCCAAAATGAATACGGGCCAGTCCATCGGGGTAATGCGCAACCGTGTAAATAAACGATAGTGGGAAGTCTTATGCCACCGGTCAGAGCCGCGATGCGGCGTTGCACTCCAGCGTCGCCCATGCGCCCGAAAATTAACTCGCCATTATAAATAACTTGTACCTGCGCCGCATTCCATGTGCGCCGCAGTTCTTGAACCGAGTGGCTAGAGATCTCCGTGGTCGGCAGCCGCCGCCGCACCAAAATCTCCGTATCGAGCGGTATCCAGTGGGTCCTGTCACGGGAGTCCGAGAAATTCGTCATCGCATCGGTCTGTGCATCGGTCACCAGCGGCCACAACGACCCGCAACTCAGGGTCGACCCGAGTAACCATACAAAAGTCCGGTGCAGCGTTATCCCATTGCCTGATTCCGGTCGTTCGTTCTGCGGGATGCTCTACTGAACGCTGCCGAATCCTTTGTCCAGTGCACCTGCCGGTGGTGTCAGACCGGCGATTCGACAACCCTGATTGATTGGGCCGTAAGGAAACAGTTGATACACATACTTAATGCCGCCCTTACTGTGAAATTTTTCATTCAATGCATCGTGAATTCTTCTCGCAGTAATTTTCGCTTCGCTGTTGCGGGCGAAAAATTCCTGTAAGGCACGAATCGTGCTCCAGTGGTCCTCAGCGAGTTCAAGCCCGTATTCACTCGCGCGTTGCTGCGCGGTACCGGTGTTCCATCCTTTGGGAGCGTGTCGAAATTGTTTATCCGTCGGATCGGAGTTTGGATTTAATATGTTACTCATGGAATCAGTCATGGTCAGGCCTTCGATCGGAATCCCTCATGCGTGCAGGGATCTCCAATCATAACCTATCGTGGTGACGATGGCCTCGGTGATTCTGGGACGACCTGGAGGTGGCACGGTCTGATTTTGGGACATTCAAAAATTTGTCTTTTACAATCAAACGCGGATTGACGTAACAATCGCTGTTGTATACTTGCCTTTTCCTCTGGCGGCATAAGCGTGATCGGAGACAGCATGGCCAAATTGGCCGAGAGGGAAGGAACGTCTAACTAACGATGACTTCGCAGAAATATTCAGAGAAATTGAAAAAATACATGGTAGTAGAGCGGTTTAAGCCGAACTGCTTCGAACAAATTTATGCTAGGTACAATGTACGCGGACGGATGCTGCCCGAAGGCCTGTATTTCTTACATTCATGGGTAAACAAAGAAAGAAATATCTGTTTTCAATTAATGGAAACGAACGATCAAGCGCTCTTTGCAGTATGGATTGAACAATGGCAGGATCTTACCGACTTCGAAATTTTCCCTATTGACTAAGAAACAGATTCCAACGATCTATTTAGAATCCGGTATCACAACAAAAAGCTCACGCCGGATCAGGCCGTCGGCCAATGCCACGATCTTAGTCATCCATCCCGACCAGCGCTCCGCATAGGCGGATACACCAATCAATTCCTCGAGGGGTTGTTGCCACTTCTGATCGGCCAGGCGCTGGCGTTCGCAAGATCGTGCGTAATCTTCGGTGATGTCATGGTGCTCCGCGATCACCCATCCGGTTTGTGCCAGGAGTGTCGGGTAGCTGGATTCGGAATCGATATACTCAGGACCGTTTTCCACGGCACGGCGATGGTCGTCAGGCGTTAAGCCCGGAGCGATCGAGATAACGGTAAATACCATGCGCCCCTGATCGCGAACGACTTGCCGGCAGGCTCGAAGAACGGCGCCCTTTTGTTGGAGGCAACAAAGCAGATCACTGTGGCTGACGGCATCAAAGGTGCTGGCGGAAAACGGCAATGCCGCAGCATCCGCAACGGTTCCTAAACAGGCGCTCGATATCCGATCCTTGGTGGCTCTTTCCGATGCGATTCGAAGACCCGTAATCGGAAGGTCCAAGAGCACGACGTCGCAGCCGCTTTGTTGGGCCAGATAGAGGCCAGGCCAACCGGCGCCCGCCCCCAAATCCAAAAGCCGCAGGCCCGGCTCCAACCCGAGTATCGCTCCGAACCGGTCGGCTTCGTCGCGCGTGGTCCAGCTGTTGCCGCCATAGCCACAGCCGCAAACAGTACGCTCGATCGACAATAGGACCGGTGACTGAGATCTCAAATAGAACTCGTCAAACCGTTGCCTTTGAGCAATTTCTTCTGGGCTATAGGGCATCAGATTAAGATTGTTCTACTGCGCGCTGCACGATGCGAAAGCCGAGCAATGCCAATATTGCCACCAGGATCATTAACCCGGCAATCCAAAGGGGTGCCGCCGGATTACCGCTGATATCCCGGGCGTAACCCGCGATCGCCGGACAGATGCCCATGCCGATGTAATAGACTGTGTAGAAGATCCCCATGCCGATAGCTCGATTCTCGCTGCGCAGCACTTGTGCCGGCAGCGCCATGATCAGCCCCCCGGCGGGCCCGAAAACCACCCCCAGAATTGCAAACATCACCACGTAGGACGATGTCAACGGAATCATCCAAATGGCGATGGCGATAGCGATGAAGCTTATTACTATAGTCGACATTGGCCGTCCTATGCGCTCCGCAAACCAGCCGCCGAGCGGTAGCGCGGGAATGATCAGCCAACTTGCCAGGCTCGCCACTGCCCCGGCAGCGGCGAGCCCCATCCCTTTTGCAGTCAGAAATTCCGGGCCGAAGCTGAGCGGCAAAATGAAGGCGACGTTATAAAAGCACCAGACGCACCCACTCAACACCGCTCCCCACAATTCATTAGGAGTCAACCCGCCGACGGATTTCCAACTAAATTTAACTTCGCCTACCGGCGCGTCCGGCGGGTCGGTATAGACCGCCGCCACCAGCAGCAATGCCAGCGCGCACGCGGCAACGGGGATCGCGAATGCCCATGTCAGCCCGGCCACTTCAGCCAGCGGTCCCATGGTCAATAGCGCGATGGCGATACCGAGAGGCCAACTCGAAATTAGGATGCCCATGGCCGTGACAATACGATGGCCGGCGAACCAATCGGTGACCATTTTAGTAACCAGTACGTTCAGCAAAACGGCGCCGGTTCCGGAAACCAGTCGGCCGGTGAACATGACTTCGTAAACATCCGAAATCGCCAGCAAGGCACCGCCCCCAGTCATCATTACCAGCCCGACCAAAACTACTCGTTTGTCGCCGAAACGCTTACCAAGCCAACCGCCGGGAAGGGCAATTAACGCACCGGGCAACAGGTAAATACCGATCAGGGTGCCGAGTGCGGTGTAGCTGATCACAGTCTCGGCGGTCAATGTTGCACCGACGGCTGCGAGCGACTGGAACTGGAAACCCATGGTGGTCCGTGCCAGCGTGAGTGCGATCAGGATTAACCAGTGGCGTTGCATAGTTGGCTCATAGCCCAGAAGCTATTCTATTTGGGCTATACGGCATCGGATCGAAATCGATCTATTGCACACTCCGCTCGACGTTCTAATCCACGCTATTACATCAGGGGTATCGGCTTGCGGCGTAAACCCGAGATTGCGTTGCCGGCGATTGCTGTGAGCAGAATCGCACCGCCAATCAATGTATAAAGTCCCGCGGTTTCGCCCAGAAAAAACCACACCCACAGAGGACCGAGCAACACTTCGGTCATGGATAAAAGGGCCAGTTCTACCGCCGGCACCGATTTCGATCCGATCGTGTAAATGGTTAGACCGACACCGATCTGGAATACGCCGAGTGTCAGTGCGATTCCAATATCCCGCGGCGGAATTACAAACGTATAACCCGACACAGCACACGCCAAGGCCGCAGTAGCAATCGCGAAAATGCCGGCGAGCAGCACGGTCGGCAGCATGTCCTCAAGCTTGCGCCAGCGCAGCGCGATCGTGAACGTTGCAAACCCCAAGGCGGAAATGATCGCGGCAACGTTGCCGACGATGTTGCCGACCGTGATGCCCTCGATAACCATAATCGCAATTCCTGCGGTGGCGAAAATCATTGCCGCCCAGGTGGCGCGGCGAACTCTCTCGCCCAACAGCAGTCGTCCCAGCAATGCGGCGAAGAAAGGTGCCGAAGCGAACAAGAACATGGCGTTAGCCACAGTCGTCGTCTGGATGGCGTAAATGCCGCCGGCGAACGCGAACACCAAGCCAACACCCCCGTACACCGCCGCCAGTCCCGCCTTGCGAATAACGGCAAATGGTGTGCCGCCGGAGCGGACGCTGAGAATGATGAATAAAAACGGCACCAGCGCACAGGAGCGATAAAATAGGATTTGCCAGACGTTGGCCACCTCCATGAGGCGAATTCCGAGACCCATGCTGGACCAGCACACGCCCGCTAATAACACCAGAATAAGGCCCCTCCGATAACCGGGCTGAATAGCATCGGGCGGGGCCCGGTCGGCAACAGTACTGGACACAACTATTGTGGGTCGATATAAATCAGGATTGGTGTTGACGTTGCGGCAGGGCGGCCGCTATGCGCGTGCGTAAGTCACTGGGCGGGTAACAACACAACCGACTCTGGCGTCCACCATAGCCACACGTCCTGGTCCGGTGTGCGTATTCGGTCGGCGGAGCTTTCCAGATTCTGTAATGCAACAGAGACGGGTTCTGGTCGATTTTCGAGTTGCACGTATAGGTGACTGCGATCGCCGAGATAGGCCGAGGGGCCCATGCGTCCGGGCACGACATTTTCGGCTTGCTGTGGCCGCTCAAATTGCAATCGGAGTTTCTCTGGCCGAATCGCCACCAAAATATCCGCACCCGTCGTTAACCGGCCATGGGTCGTGGCATGCACGCTGCCTAAAGCGGGTGTCTGTATATTGATGCTTTGGCCGTCCGTGGAGGATACTTTGCCTTCGAAGAAGTTCATGGTACCGATAAAATCGGCCACGAATGGAGTTTTTGGCGATTCGTATAATTCCGAAGGCGAGGCGATCTCCAGCACATTACCTTCCGACATCACCGCGATGCGATCCGATAATGTCAGTGCCTCCTCTTGATCGTGGGTCACAAATAGAAACGTGATTCCGACTTGCTGTTGCAATGAGCGGAGCTCGATTTGCATCTGTTCGCGAAGTTTTTTGTGGAGCGCTCCGAGCGGCTCGTCCAGCAGCAACACTTTGCGTTTCTTGATCAAAGCCCGGGCCAGCGCGACACGCTGGCGTTGCCCGCCCGCAGCAGACTGCGATGGTCCACTCGAGAGCGATTCGCACATTGCAGAATACGTTACCGCCAGATTCCGCGTCAACGTCCGTGGGGAAGCGTTACGGCATGATCCACTGCCCGGAATCGGGTCAGATCTGAAGCCGTTCGGCGGTCTCATCCAGGGCCGACCGGGCAATCTCCAGCAATTCGTCAATATGGGCTTTAGTGGCTACCAGCGGCGGTGAAATAATCATCGTGTCGCCCACTGCGCGCATCACCAGGCCTTTGTCAAAGCTGAGATCCCGGCAAAGGCCGCCGGCGCGTCCTTTGGGGTCAAAGAAGGTCCGTGTGCGCTTATTCGCAACCAACTCCAAGGCCCCGAAAAAGCCTACCCCACGGGCTTCGCCCACCAGTGGGTGGTCGGCAAGCTCACGCCATCGGCTTTGTAGATAGGGCCCGGTATCGGCATCCACCCGTTCAACGATCTTTTCATCCCGCAAGATTTTGATGTTCGCTGCGGCCACCGCGCAGGCTGCGGGATGCCCCGAGTACGTGAATCCGTGGGCGAATTCACCGCCTTCCTCGGTAAGCGTGCGCGACACCCGTTCCGACACCATGACTCCGCCGATCGGCAAATAGCCCGACGACAATCCTTTGGCGATCGGCATTAGGTCCGGTTGCAGATCGAAGTAATCACTACCGAACCACTTGCCGGTACGGCCGAAGCCGCAGATGACTTCGTCTGCCACCAACAGGATCTCGTGGCGTCGGCAGATGTCTTTAATGGCCGGCCAATAGCTGTCGGGTGGCACGATAACACCGCCGGCGCCCTGGATCGGTTCGGCAATGAACGCCGCTACGTTGTGTTCGCCGAGTCTCTCGATCTCGTCTTGAAGCGCCTGAGCAGTCTTGGCGCCAAACTCGTCCGGCGATAACGAACCGCCTTCGCCATACCAATACGGTTGACGAATATGCGTGATACCGGGGATCGGTAATCCGCCCTGTTCATGCATCGGGCGCATACCGCCAAGGCTCGCGCCGCCCATTGTGCTGCCGTGATAAGCATTGTCTCGGCTGATGATAATCTGCTTGCCCGGTTGTCCTAATAGCGCCCAGAAGTACCTTGCGATGCGAATCACCGTATCATTCGCTTCGGACCCGGAATTCGTAAAGAATACGTGGTTGAGCCCTTGCGGGGTCACCTCCGCAAGCAGTTCGGACAGCTCGACCGCGGGCGGGTGAGTGGTTTGGAAAAAATTATTGTAATACGGCAACTCAAGCATTTGCCGGTAAGCGGCTTCCGCGAGTTCTTTACGGCCATAGCCGACATTTACACACCATAGCCCCGCCATGCCATCCAGTATGCGGTTGCCTTCCGAATCCCAAAGATAAACACCATCGGCACGAGTAATGATGCGACTGCCCTTGGAATTGAGCGCTTTATAGTCCGTAAACGGATGCAGATGGTGACTGGTGTCTAAGCGTTGCCAGTCGTTCGTGGTGCGTTGAGCTGAAGTCATGTCGGTGCCGGTTTATTTGAATGAGTGCATTATACGTTTAGCAACAAATATTCGCGTTCCCAGGAGCTGATGACATGCATAAACGCTTTTACCTCGCATTCCTTTACGGCGTTGTATGCCAACACGAATCGATCGCCGAGTAGTTCCCGCAACGGCTCGCATTGTTGCAGGCATGCCAGTGCCTGCTCAAGGCTGCGTGGTAAATCATGCGGTAACTCATAAGCGCTGCCGGGCACCGGATCACCGGGTTCGAGGCCTTCGGTCATGCCCAGATAGCCGCAGGCTAGCGACGCGGCGATCGCGAGATACGGATTCGCATCGGCACCGGCGACCCGATTTTCCACGCGCCGTGCGGCGGCCGGCGACAACGGTACTCGCAACCCCGCAGTACGGTTGTCGTATCCCCACTGCAAATTGATCGGTGCGGCATGATGCCGGATAAGCCGGCGGTACGAATTCACGTTCGGAGCGAGCAGTGACATCGCGGCGGATAAATATTTCTGCAGACCGGCGATATGGGCAAAGAATAGCGGACTCGGGTCACCGGCCGGGGTACTAAAAACATTCTCGCCGGATTCGGTGTCCACGACGCTTTGATGTACATGCATCGCGCTGCCGGGTTCGTCTTCCATCGGTTTACCCATGAATGTCGCATACATCTTGTGCCGTAGAGCCGCTTCGCGAATCGTGCGTTTCAGTAGAAACGCTTGGTCGGCGAGTTCCAGAGGTTCGCCGTGCAGCAGGTTGACCTCCATTTGTGCGGCGCCGGCTTCATGAATCAGCGTGTCGATTTCAATGCGTTGTGCTTCGCAGTAGGCATAGATGTCTTCGAACAACGGTTCGAATTCGTTCAGTGCGTCGATGCTGTACGATTGGCGACCGATTTCGGCCCGGCCCGAGCGGCCGATCGGTGGTTCCAGCGGATAATCTGCATCGGTATTGGGTTTAACGATATAAAATTCGAGTTCCGGCGCGACTACCGGACGCCAACCGCGTTCGTTATAACGGTCGAGCACGCGCCGCAATACGTGCCGCGGCGACATTTCTACCGGCGCGCCATCGGCGTAATAGCAATCGTGGATAATGAGCGCGGTTGGTTCGGGGGTCCACGGCACGCGTCGGATCGTGTTGCTGTCGGCGCGCAGCACGATGTCGATCTCGGCCGGATGAATCGCCCTTTCGTCTTGCGGGTAGTCGCCGGTGACAGTCTGCAAGAAAACCGATTCGGGTAGCCGTAGTCCTTCTTCAGTCTTATATTTGTGGGCCGGCATGATTTTACCACGCGCCACTCCGGTCATATCCGGCACGATCGCTTCGACTTCGTCGATGCCGTGCTCGGCAAACCATTCGTCAAGAGGTTTCATGATTCCTGCATTATTCCCAGTAGCCTGGGATCGTCAATAATATTACGTTCCTGCCGATACGGAACGAATCCGGCGCGTTGATAGACGGCGATGGCATGGGGGTGATCGTGATTGCAAGTATGAACCCACACCCGATTTGGTTCGAAATTCCAGGCTTTGTCAATCGCCCAGCTAAGGAAGTATTGGCCCAAGCCGCGACCAATAAATTCCGGCGTCAGTCCGAAAAACGCGATCTCAATTTCATCAGCGATGCGTGCGTCGAGTTCGACGTAACCGGCGGGTACGCCGCCGACGTACAGTACATAAATATAAACTAACTTATCCTTGATGATTTCGGTCAGATCCTGGTCCGTCATGACCCGTCGTTCATGCCATAACCACGGTGCGCCGACCGTATCGTATAGGAAGCGATAGAACGACACGGTGGGATTGTGGGCGCGAATAATGGCAAGATTGGTAAAGCGCCGAATCGCTCGCGGCTGCGTCGGGGCGGAGGTCATCTGCAGATAGGTGACGACCTCCTCCAACTTGCCATCCGGTATCGATGTGGATTGATTGAGCGCCGCGGTTTTTAAGCGCGACGTTAAGTCGGCCACATCGCCTTTGCGCTGCTTCGGTTTACGTGGTTTATCAGCCATTGTCGTTAATCACTATCTGTCGCCCCGGCGGATTCGCGTTCGACATCCGCCGCGGTGACGCGGTGTTTTTCGCCCAATAATACCAAACCGCCGAGCAACGATATTACGGTGAGAACTACTCGATACACTAATGACAACGCGACCGCACGGGTGCGCATAATTTGTTCCGCCGCCGCGATACCACCGAGGTGTACGGCCTCGTACGTGGCGAACAAATTACCGTAAAGCGCCTCACCGATGCCCCAGCCTTGCGGCGCGATTGGGATCGCCGACACCAGATTGATAATGGGTACGAGCACGAAATACTCGCTACCCGGCACCCCGACGCCGAGACCATACCCCAGCACCATGACAGCAGTGATCAGCACGGCGTGATTCAGCATGCCGGCCGCTACCCACGCGCACACGCCTATTCTACGGCCACGATAAAGATGCACCGCTTGTTCGATCTGCACTAATAGGTTGCGAAGTCGCTCCGGTGTTTTCTTGAGCAAGACATCTACACGCATGGCCGCGCGCAGTCTCCTGCTAAACAGGGCGGCTCCCACCACGAGTCCGGCTGCCAGCACGCTCCAGATGCTTATTGCCAAAAAATAAAAACGCTCGCCAGACCAGGTGATGGCCATCGTCGCCAGTAAAACCAGTGATGCTAAACCCAACAATCGATCGATAATTACCGAAACAAAGGCTTTCAATTTGCTGTCGGGGCAGCGCCGCATGATATAGATCGCCTTGACCAAGTCGCCGCCGGTTTGCCCGGGTATAAAGTTATTCCCAAAGATCCCGATAAAGGTGTAGCGCAGCGCATCGAACACCGGTATCCGGACATCGCTGGTGCGCAATAGCCACCACCAGCGTGCGCTACCGAACAACACACTTGATAGCACCAGCAAAAACGCCAGGGTGAAATATAGCGGGGAGCAATTCTTAATGTAGGTGATCAGGCCGGGTGTCAATTCCCATTTCACGGCTGCCGATTGCGCCGCCACACTGACAACGATCTCCTCGCCCGAATCGGTACGTACAGAAACGTCCGGCCGGTTCCAGTCTCCGACCACGGTGACGGGTTTGGTATATTCAATGAAACCGGACTCGTCATAGCTGGTCAGTTTGTCGCGCCAATCGATCGAGGTCAGCACATAAATCACCAATCCGATTACCAGCACGGCCTTCAGTAATGGCACGGCAGACCGTCGTAATGGTGATTTTGCTGCTGATTTCATTGCAATATTGGTGTCCGCTATCGCAATGGCACAGTGCGGGGCGGCGGCGCGTTGTGGCGGTGTTTAGCTATTCATTATACTAGGGAACGTCTGATCCATTCCTGGCCGACTGCCCTGAATTGTGCAATTTTACTCTCGAACCGGCTCGCCCAGAATCGATCAGAGATTCGCTAGGTTCTCCGGCGCCGACCGCGCTGCATATGATTAAGGCACTCTTATGACTCTGATATTCCTACCCATAGCGATTCCGCGATGACCGAAGTCGTCATCATCGATGGAGTGCGTACTCCAATTGGCAAGCACGGCGGCTCGTTGGCGGCGGTGCGGCCGGACGATTTGCTAGCTCATACCTATCGCGAACTCATGACCCGTACCGGCGTCGACTGTGCGTTGCTTGACGACGTGTACGCGGGCTGTGGCAATCAGGCTGGCGAAGACAACCGCGATGTCGCGCGCATGTCGGTACTGTTAGCGGGTTTTCCGGTTGAAGTGCCCGGTGTGACGGTAAATCGTAATTGTTCATCGGCGTTGGAGGCGGTGAACTTGGCCGCTAAGTCGATCATGGTGGGCGAGGGCGATGTATATATCGGTAGCGGTGTGGAATCGATGAGCCGCGCGCCGTGGAGCATGCCGAAACCGGATCGCTTGCCAACCACGCAGACGCCAATTCTGCACGACACAACCGTCGGCTGGCGTTACAACAATCCGAACATGGACAAGCTGTATCCCATAGTAAGTCTGGGGGTAACCGCCGAGAATATTGCCGAGCAGATGCAAATTTCGCGTGAAGATCAAGATGAATTTGCGCTGGAAAGCCATCGCCGCGCGATCGAAGCGATCAATCAAGGCAAGTTCATCGAGGAAATCGTGCCGCTTGACGTGCCCAGGCGCCGGGCTGAGCCGATACGAGTGGACACTGACGAACACCCTCGTTACCGCCGCAACGGTGAAGGCTACGAGCTGGCTATCGACCTCGACGACTTGGCGCGCCTGCGGCCCGCCTTCAAGTCCGGAGGTACGGTAACCGCCGGTAACTCCAGCGGGATTAACGATGGCGCGGCCGCGTTGCTATTGACGAGTCGCGATAAAGCCGCGGTGTTGGGCCTGAGGCCGAAGCTGCAATGGGTGGCGTCTGCGGTGGCGGGCGTTGATCCCGGCGTGATGGGTTTCGGCCCGGTTCCGGCCACGGAGAAACTGTTGCGGCGTACTGGTTTATCGATAGCCGATATCGGTTTGGTAGAAATCAATGAAGCGTTTGCCGCGCAGACCCTGGGCTGCATGCGCAAGCTCGGATTGCGCCACGACATTACAAACGTGAACGGCGGAGCCATCGCATTGGGGCATCCGACCGGGTGTTCCGGAGCACGTATCCTGGTAACACTTATGCACGAAATGCAGCGCCGTGCGGCGAGCGCGCCGCGCCCGTTCTATGGCCTAGCGACGCTCTGTGTCGGGGTCGGTATGGGGGTATCGACCTTGGTGGAATGGATTGGCGACTAGTGAATACCAATAACGATTCGTCGTGCCAGCACCGGCCATTGACCGGGATTCGTGTGGTCGGTCTCGAGCAATACATGGCTGGCCCTTATTGCACGATGCTGCTCGCCGATGCGGGAGCCGAGGTCATCAAAATCGAGCGGCCTGACGGCGGCGATCCGCGCCGTTCGATGCCGCCGTTCGCGGAACGCGATGGCATCAAAAAAGCCGCCGGTTATATGGGGTATAACCGTAACAAACGAAGTGTGACACTGGATTTTCGCGGACCCGAGGGTCGCGGTGTACTGGAACGTTTGGTGAAATGCAGCGACGTGCTGGTGGATAATCTGCGACCCGGTGGTTTGGAACGCGCCGGCTTCGATTATGTGGCGCTCAACGCGTTAAATCCGCGCCTGATCTATGCCGCAATCTCCGGTTTTGGTCGTCTGCCGGAACGGCGCGGGCCATACAGCGACCGCCCCGCATTTGACATTGTGGCCGAAGCCATGAGTGGAGTTATGCACCTCGTAGGTTTCGAGGACAAGCCACCGTCGTGGACGATTTATGGTATGGCCGACATCTACTCCGGCATGGTGACGGCTTACGGCATTATGCAGGCATTGTTCATGCGCGAACGAACCGGTGTCGGCCAGATGGTGGACTCGGCGATGTACGACAATATACTCGCCCTCAATGAATCGATGGTCACGTTGCATTCCGTCGCCGGGCAGTCGCCGCACCGCGGTCAACCGCGTAACGCATATCCGCGTGGCGCCTACGCTACTAGCGACGGCTATGTGGCGGTGAACGTACCGGACGATCGTATTTGGCGTCGCTGGTGCGAACTTATGGAACGCAATGATCTCATCGACGACCCCCGGACCCACGACGGTTCGGCGCGATCTGAACACCGGGCGTTTGTCGATACGGTCATCAACACCTGGCTCGCGCAACACAGCCGCGACGAAGCCGTGGACGCACTGAACGCCGCGGGTGTGCCAACCGGCGCCGTGCACACCGCCGAAGATGTGTTCGCATGCCCGCAAGTGGCGGCCCGGGAAATGCTTATGAGTATCGACGATCCCGAGGTCGGTACGTATCGATTCACCCGTACCCCGCCGCATTTGTCGGCGGCCGTCGACCTTCCTGCCGATCCTGCGCCGGCGTTGGGCCAAGACACCTATCGCGTACTCACCGAACTGCTCGGATATGACGATGCCGAATTTGCCGAGTTGGCCGCGTCGGGCGTCATCGCGATCAATCCGAAAACGCAATGACGCGTCTCCGCGCCGCATCGACCTCGCGCGGCGTGTCGATGTCGAACAGCACTCCGGAATCGGGCACTGGCACATCGCGTACAGTCGACTTGTGTCGTTCCAATAATTCTTTTGCGCCCACGTCACCGGTGAGTTGCGCGATTTCAGCAAAATAACGTTGCGGCCACAAAACCGGATTGCCACGCTCACCTGCGTAGGACGGAACGCAAATCGGACGCCCAGCAACTAAACTTACGTCCTCGCACCCAGTTATTAATTAATTGCCTAATGGCACTCGCTCTACTTTCATTACGCTAACGCGATTCCCATTTCACCTACCCCGTCTCTCCCCCCCCAGCCCGAATTACATGCATCTGCCGTTGTGAAATATTCGGGCTAGTAATGTGTATTCTTCCAGATTTATTCTGTAGTGATGACCATATCTACGGATTGATCATTAGAAAGACGTTTATAATGCAATTGAACCAACCCATCGTCAGGATAAGTATTCGCTAGTGTGGCAAAGAGTTCCAATGCAGGTTCCTTGTTTTCCTTCATTGCGTGATAGGCTTCGAGATAGTCGTTGAGATAATGACTGATTTGTGATTCATCGATAACCGGTTCAAAAACCGCCAGAACTTTGGATTTCCCCTTAACAATGATTTCGGCTGCGGGGCGAAATAGCTGGTCGGGGCAGCGTTTCATGGTCTCCTCGGCAACGCAAATTCTGGTTCCCAGATATTTATTGACGCCTTCCAGTCTTGAGGCGATATTAATCGTATCTCCATAAGCCGTATAAACCAGCCGTCTGCTGCCGCCAAAGTTCCCTACTACCGCATCACCAGTATTAACGCCAATCCGGGTAAGACCGAATTGTCCTCCTTGACGGATGACTTCTTCATAGTAGCTCTGGCTAAAATTTTCCATTTCTATAGCGCAGGTAATTGCTTTCTTGGGATGATCCGAAATCTCATGTGGGGCACCGAAAATAATATGCAGCGCATCGCCAATAATTTTGTCAATGGTGCCACCGTGGTAGATAGCTATGTTGCACATCCCGTCCAAATATCGATTAATCGTATCGACAAGCTGACCCGGTTGTACTTTTTCTGATAGTTCGGTGAATCCTTCCAAATCTGTAAACAACGAAGTGAGATTTCGATTTTCTCCGCTGAGTCGCAGATGTTCAGGATGAACGGCCAGATCATCGACCAATGCCGGTGAAAGATAGTGAGAAAAGGCATTCCGAATTTGTTTACGATTACGCTCCTCTTTCCACAGGTTAAGCAATACTAGAGCCGTGAAAAGTGTTCCTCCAGAAAACAGCGGGAAACTAAAATCAAACAGAATACGGTGGGTTTGGAACAACCACCAGGATAGAGAGATGGAAGCGGCCGATACAGCGATAAAAGCCAACAAGCTATTTCTGGCATTGGCGATTGAGACGAGCCAAATCATCATTACGCAAACCAAGAGTAATTCTATGAGTTCGGCAACAAAAATGTAGTTTGGCCGCTTCAACGGCTGATCGAATAACACCGATTCCAGCCATTGTCCCCAGATTTCCACGCCAGGCATATGACCCCCCATCGGTGTGGGCTTAATATCATATAACCCGATGGCGGATGTTCCTATCAGCACAATATGCCCGGTCAAGGTATCGGGATCTAACCGGTTTTGCAGAACGTCAGATGCCGAGATATTGCGCTCCGATCTGTGATCATTAAAGTAGATCCACGTTAAGCCATTGCTATCCGTGGGAATTGCAATGCCACCGATATCGAGAGAATCGATACCGGCGGCATCTGAATTCACAGTGATCTGTTCTGATTGAAGCGCCACTCGTAGCACTTCAACACCAAAAGACGGGAAAACATTTTCACCTACTCTTTGTAGTGTCGGCACCCGCCTGACGATGCCATCCGGCTCCGGTAAAAGTGTGAGAATGCCTATGCCGGCCGCAGCCTTTTCCAATTCGGGGAGATTGCCAACCACAATATCTGCATTTGGTATGAATGGTAAAGGGCGGCCCCCACGAAAGCGAAATTTTGAATCGGTACCGATACCAGCCATTTTAGATTGAGTCTCATCGGTGTTTTGAAGCATGCGGCCCAGTATTACAGGTTTTCCTTTAATACTATTTGCGAACTGTTGGTCATAATCTGGGATAAGGGGAAGCAGTTGGTCGACGATCACGCCGTCATCTCCCCATGATTTAATTAAATTTGCAGGAGAAAGACGATCCGCTTCGGGGAATACAAAGTCCAGACCAATAACTGAAGGAGAAAATGCGAATAGTTTGTCTATTAACTCGGCAAGTTTCGATCTTGGCCATGGCCACTGACCCAATTCACTCAGGCTTTTTTCATCGATATCAATGATGCTGACGGGCAACTTTTCAGCAGGTCTTGGCGAAACTCTTTGATAAAAATCGAACAACGATGCGCGAGCCGCCGCAACCGGCGTGGGATCCCAAAACCGAATTACTATCAGGGCCAGCAGCAGCAGGTATATGACAGTTCGCGTCTTAGAAACTGTAATAACCATCAGCGCTGCTCAAAATACATCAATACAGTAGTTTTGGATTATTAACCGGGTGCTTAAAATATCGTTACATGCCTGCCTCTCGGGGAAATTCGTTATCAGGTTCACTGACCACCACACTGGGGCAGATTTTGGTTAAATTGGCACAGACATTGCGGGTCGTTGTTACACCGAATACATAGCGGATCGCCATTACATTGGATACATAAAGGATCCCCGTTACACTGAATGCAAAGCGGATCG
>CAXMMZ010000110.1:0-4775 GCA_964194565.1 Arenicellales bacterium | reverse complement strand
ATGGACTTGGTGCCCGTGGACTGGATACCCATGATCGCAAGCGGAATTGGCATCCCTTATATGAAAGTCGTGCCGACGACCGATCCAAACGCCACGTTTGGCATGTCGATTGGTGTGTTTTTCCTCACCCTGTACTACAGCATTAAGGTAAAGGGGCCGATCGGTTTCGCGGCCGAATTATCGATGCAGCCGTTCGAGTCCAAAAACATCGTACTCAAGCTGGTATTCTTGGTTCCGAATTTGTTTCTCGAAATCATCAGCTTGATATCGAAACCGATTTCCCTGTCGTTACGACTATTCGGCAATCTGTTTGCCGGCGAGATGATTTTTATATTGATTGCACTATTGTTTAACGGCGGCTGGGTACTGGCGATCATGGGTGGTGCGCTGCAGTGGGGATGGGCGGTATTTCATATTCTCATTATCCTATTGCAGGCATTTATCTTCATGGTGCTCACGATTGTTTATCTCGACATGGCCCACAGCGAACACTGAGCCGCGACGATTCACTTAAGTTTGAACCGAAACTTCCAAAGCAACAGGAGACGAACATGGAATTAGCAACAGCATTGCTCTACGTAGCAGGCTCGGTCCTTTTAGGGCTGGCCGGTGTCGGCGTGGGCGTAGGTGTGGGTGTACTGGGCGCGCGCTTTTTAGAAGGCATTGCCCGGCAACCTGAACTGCTACCGATGCTGCGCACGCAATTCTTCATTGTAATGGGCTTGGTGGACGCAATCCCGATTATCGGCGTAGCCATCGCACTGTACATTATGTTCGCAGTAGTGGGCGGTTAATGCGGCCTTAGATTTAGCCAGTCAGTGGGGATCACAAATGAACATTAACCTTACCTTGTTCGGGCAGACGATCGCATTTACCGTGTTCGTCTGGTTCTGCCTGAAGTACATCTGGCCACCGCTAATTAACGCGCTTAACGAGCGGAAGAAAACCATCGCCGACGGCTTGGCGGCGGCGGTGCATGGCCAGCAGGCTCAGGAACGGGGCGAGCAACGCGCTACGGAAATCATTCGCGACGCCAAAACCCAGGCGCAGGAGATTCTCGCGAGCGCCGAAAAGCGCCGCAACGAAATCGTCGACGAGGCCAAGAATGAGGCCAAGGACGAAGGCGAGCGTTTGGTGGGGGCCGCGCACGCAGAAATCGAGCAGGAAACCCATCGCGCCCGCGAACAATTGCGCGGCCAACTCGCGTCATTAGTGGTGGCAGGTGCGAGCCAAATTCTCGATAAAGAGGTCGATGCCGCAACGCATAGCCAAATGCTTGACGGCCTGGTCCGCCAACTTTAGTCGTTAATCGTGGCGGAATCATCACAAGTGGCACGCCCGTACGCCCAGGCGGTGTTCGATCTGGCCGCTGCGGCGGGTGACTACCAAGTCTGGACCGAGACGTTGGCGTTCACGGCGACAGTGTCGCAACACCAAGACGTTCGAGCCCTGGCGCAAAACCCACGGCTTAGTAAAGCCGACCTCGGCGAGGTCATGACGGATCTGTGCCGCGGCAAGGTCGCGGACACGGCATTGAATTTTCTTAAGGTCGTCATTCACAATGGCCGGATCGCTGCGTTGCCGGCAATCGCTGCGCATTACGAAGTGCTGCGGGCCGAAGCCGAGGGCACGGTGGACGCGGAAGTCATCTCGGCACGAGCGATCGATGCTGAACAACAGAGCCGAATCGCTGCCGCTCTCGAGCAGCGGTTGGGAAAAAAAGTCACTTTAGCCGTGCGCCTCGACGAGAGTTTGTTAGGCGGCGCCGTGGTGCGGGCCGGCGACCTCGTGATCGATGGCTCGGCGCGCGAGCGCTTAGATAAGCTCGCTCTCGCACTGTCCCGCTGACGTGTACAGAATCTATCGTTGAGGAACGACGTTCATGAGTATGCAACTGAACCCATCCGAAATCAGTGAGCTGATAAAAGAGCGGATCAAGAATTTCGAAACCGCCGCTGAAGCACGCACCGAAGGCACGGTCGTCAGTCTCACCGACGGCATTACCCGGGTCCACGGGCTCGCCGATGCGATGCAAGGCGAGATGCTTGAGTTCCCCGGCGAAACCTACGGGCTCGCGTTGAACCTCGAACGAGACTCGGTCGGCGCGGTGATTCTCGGCGACTATAAACACATTTCCGAAGGCGACACCGTGAAATGCACCGGTCGTATCTTGGAGGTGCCGGTCGGCGAGGCGCTCATGGGCCGCGTGGTGAATTCGCTCGGTGCACCGATCGATGCCAAAGGACCGATCGACGCCCAAGCAACCTCTCCGATAGAAAAGGTGGCGCCCGGCGTGATCGCCCGGCAATCGGTGTCGCAGCCGGTGCAAACAGGGTTGAAAGCCATCGATGCGATGGTGCCGGTGGGACGCGGCCAGCGTGAGTTAATCATCGGTGATCGGCAGACCGGTAAAACGGCGGTCGCGATCGACACGATCATCAACCAGAAAGGCAAGGACCTGACTTGCATTTACGTCGCGATCGGCCAAAAGGCATCATCGATCGCGAATATCGTGCACAAGCTCGAAGAACACGGTGCCATGGAGCACACGATCGTGGTGGCGGCTTCGGCGTCAGAGTCGGCAGCGATGCAATACATCGCTCCCTACTCCGGTTGTGCGATGGGTGAGTATTTTCGCGACCGCGGCGAAGACGCGTTGATCGTGTACGACGATCTGACCAAGCAGGCCTGGGCGTATCGGCAGGTGTCGCTGTTGCTGCGGCGCCCGCCGGGTCGCGAGGCGTATCCCGGAGACGTGTTCTATTTGCATTCGCGTTTGCTGGAGCGCGCCGCGCGTATCAACCCCGTGCATGTCGAAAAGCTGACCGGCGGCAAAGTGACCGGTAAGACCGGATCGCTCACGGCGTTGCCGATTATCGAAACCCAAGCCGGTGATGTGTCGGCGTTCGTACCCACCAACGTGATTTCTATCACCGACGGGCAGATCTATCTCGAATCGGATTTATTCAACGCCGGTATTCGGCCCGCCATCAATGCCGGGCTATCGGTATCGCGCGTGGGCGGCGCAGCGCAAACCAGTCTCATCAAGAAACTCGGCGGCGGCACGCGATTGTCATTGGCGCAATACCGTGAGCTGGCGGCATTCGCGCAGTTTGCCTCCGACCTTGACGATGCGACCCGCAAACAGCTCGAGCGCGGCCAGCGTGTCACCGAGATGATGAAGCAGAAGCAATATTCGCCGATGTCCGTCGCGAATATGGCGATCACATTATTTGCCGCCAACGAAGGTTACGTCGACGATGTCGAGGTCAACAAGGTTGTCGATTTCGAGGCGGCGATGCTGTCATTCATGGGCAGCGAGTTCGCCGATTTGGTGGCGAAGATGGACGCAAGCGCAGAGTATTCGAAGGAAATCGCGGAGGCGCTGCATGCCGCACTGAAAACCTTCAAGGACAAGGGAACTTGGTAGGCCGCGCAATCGGCATACTGATCGGGACGCACTGACATGGCCGGCGGAAAAGAAATTCGCACCAAGATCAAGAGTATTCAAAATACTCAGAAGATCACCAAGGCGATGGAAATGGTCGCCGCCAGTAAGATGCGCCGCGCCCAGGATCGCATGAATTCGGCGCGCCCGTATGCCATTAAAATCCGCAACGTGGTGTCGCATCTTGCCCACGCCCATCCGGAATACCGCCATCCTTACACCATCGAACGCGACGCCAAGCGGGTCGGATTTATTATCATCTCCAGCGACCGCGGGCTGTGCGGCGGTTTGAACGTGAACCTGTTCCGTGCCACGGTGCAGGCCATGCAGGAATGGCAGGAGCACGGTGCGGAGATGGATTTCAGTGTCATCGGCAGCAAGGGGCTGGGGTTTTTCAAACGGCTCGGTGCGAACATCGTGTCGGAGGCGTCCCATATCGGCGATAGACCGGCCCTGACCGACCTGATCGGGGCGATAAAAATAATGCTGGATGCGTACGGTGAAGGACGGATCGATCGTTTGTTCATCGTACATAACGACTTTGTTAACACCATGACCCAAAGCCCGATGGTGGTGCAATTGTTGCCGTTGGTGCCCAGCGATGAGGATCAATTGAAGCGACATTGGGACTATATCTACGAACCGGATTCGAAAGATGTCCTGGATGTGTTGTTGGACCGTTACATCGAGTCGCTCGTGTACCAAGGTGTAGTGGAAAATATCGCGTGCGAGCAATCGGCGCGCATGGTGGCGATGAAGTCCGCATCCGACAATGCTGGCGACCTCATCGGAGAGTTGCAATTGGTGTACAACAAGGCGCGGCAAGCCGCGATTACCCAAGAGATATCTGAAATTGTCGGTGGCGCCGCCGCGGTATAGCCGCCAGCCTGATAACGCTAAATCGATAACAATTATAGAGATTAGACGAGGACAGCACCATGAGTAGCGGGAATATCGTTGAAGTAATCGGCGCGGTCGTGGACGTAGAGTTTCCGCGCGAATCGGTGCCGAACATATACCACGCGCTACGCGTGCAAGAGGCGGAGCTCACGTTGGAAGTCCAACAACAGCTCGGTGACGGTGTGGTGCGAACCATCGCAATGGGATCCACTGACGGTCTGCGACGCGGTATTGCGGTCGAGAACACCGGCGCACCGATCAGCGTACCGGTTGGCGAGCAGACGCTTGGTCGCATCATGAACGTGTTAGGGGAGCCGGTCGACGACGCGGGGCCGATCGAGACCGAGCACCGTTGGGCGATTCACCGTGATCCGCCGGCTTACGCCGATCAGGCTCCGGCCGTCGAAATTCTTGAAACCGGCATCAA
>CAXMMZ010000109.1:0-7788 GCA_964194565.1 Arenicellales bacterium | reverse complement strand
TATGGCTCGAACATCGGCACGATGTGGCCGCCGCTCGCAAGGTCGTTGACGAATTTGAGCGTAGTGAGGCAGATGTTGGAACGGTGCGTTGTAAATCTTGTGATGAATCCAACCCGGGGAATTTTGAATTGTGCTGGAGTTGTGGCGTTGCATTGTGATTGATAGAGCCCGGTGAAGCACCATTAGTGCCCGCGCAGCGCCCCTCTAAGAAGCGCACGAAAAAGCGCGCAAGCAAGCGCAGCCGGCGAAAATCTGCTTGGTCATGGGGCGGTTGGTTGCGCCGTTTGGCAGTGTTCGGGGTGCTGGTGGTCGTGGTCGGGGTGGTTTGGCTCGATCTCACGATTCGGTCGAAGTTTGAGGGCCGGCGCTGGTCGATACCGGCGCACGTGTATTCCCGGCCTCTCGAGCTGTATAGCGGACTGAAACTAACGCTACCGCAGCTCACTGCGGAGTTGGCGGCGCGCGGCTATCGCGCGAGTCCGGTGCCGCAAATCGCCGGTAGCTACAGCGTGCGGGAATCGAAAATCAGAATCGCGACGCGCGAGTTCGTATTTTGGGACGGCAAACAACCCGCACGCCACGTGCAGGTAGAGTTCGACGCGGAACAGCTGTGGCACATTACCGATGCAACGACCGGTGCCGCGGTGCCGGTGTTAAGACTCGATCCGCGCCTTATCGGTAGTGTGTCTCCCGTACATCACGAGGATCGCAGCCTGGTGCGTTTGGACGATGTACCAGAGCAGCTCCTAACCGCTTTATTATTGATTGAAGACCGCAATTTCACCCGCCATTTCGGTGTCGACCCGCGCGGGCTGGCGCGCGCGATGTGGATCAATCTGCGCGCCGGCGCCGTGGTGCAGGGCGGCAGCACGATAACTCAGCAGCTCGTTAAAAACTTCTATCTGACCGCGGATCGCACGCTACAGCGAAAAATGGTCGAGATGGCGATGGCGATTCTGCTGGAGTTCCATTATGAGAAACACGAAATCCTCGAGGCCTACGTAAACGAAGTGTTTCTTGGCCAGGCCGGTCGCCGCGCTATCCACGGTTTCGGGTTAGCCAGCCAATTTCACTTCGGTCGCCCACTGCGCGAATTGACGGTTCCCGAGATCGCACTACTGGTGGGGTTGGTGCGTGCGCCGTCGTACTACAACCCGCGGCGCAAACCCGATCAGGCTTTGAGCCGACGCAACCTGGTGCTCGACAAGCTGGCGGAAAACGGTCACATCGATGCGGCCGATTTAGCTGCCGCGAAACGCTCGTCGTTGGGCATAACCGAGATCGCCCCTGCATCTACCGGTGATTATCCGGCGTTTATGGATTTTGTGCGCCGCCAGTTGCGCCGCGATTATCGCGAAGACGACTTGCGTTCGGCCGGGCTCAGCATAATCACCACGATCGATCCGGAAATCCAAAGCAAAGCGGAACGCGCGCTCAAAAAACGCTTGGCCGGTATCGAATCGGAGCGCGCGATTGTCCCTGGAACATTGCAGGGGGCGATTATCGTGCTGCGCCCCGACAATGGCGAGGTGCTCGCGGTGGTGGGAGACCGTGCGCCGACATTTGCCGGCTTCAACCGGGTCCTCGACGCGCGCCGGCCGATCGGCTCGCTGGTGAAACCCGCGGTCTATTTGGCGGCGTTGAATCGGGCCGACCGCTACCATCTCGCAACGATGTTGGACGATACGCCGGTATATCTGAAACAGGCCGGCAGCGCGGCCTGGCAACCACAGAATTACGACAAACAGTTTCATGGCCGGGTGCTACTAATTGCCGCGTTAAGCCATTCCTATAACGCGGCGACGGCGCGTCTTGGCCTAGAGATCGGCGTTGACGTTGTGGCTGATACAATGCGGGTGTTGGGTATCGAACGCAGTATCCAACGTTTCCCGTCGTTGTTGTTGGGCGCCACCAACTTGACCCCGGTCGAGGTCGCACAAATGTATCAGACCCTGGCCAACGGTGGATTTCGAGCGCCGTTACGGACCATTCTTTCGGTGTTGAGCGAGAATCAACGGCCGCTAGCGCGTTATCCGTTGGACGTGCAACAAGTGATCGATCCGGAGCCGGCGTATCTGATTAACTACGCATTGCAGCACGTGGTGCTCGACGGCACCGCGCGCGGCCTGCAGTCTCGATTTCCCGCTACCTTACATCTGGCCGGTAAAACCGGCACGACTGACGAGTTTCGAGACAGTTGGTTTGCAGGGTATTCGGGCAATTTGTTAGCCGTGGTCTGGGTTGGACGCGACGACAACAAATCGACCGGTCTGTCAGGCGCCAGCGGTGCGATGCGGGTGTGGTCCGATATGATGCAGCAACTTTCCCTCGAACCGCTCGTGCTCAATATGCCGCAGCGTATCGATATGACGATGGTGGATCCGGTCTCGGGCCTGCGTGTTGACGCGAGCTGCGCCGATGCGATCGAATTGCCGCTAATCGAGGGGTCCGGTCCTCGTGAATATGCCGACTGCGCGGCGTCGGGCGCAGGCGACGAAGTCGGCCAAAGGGCACGGGGCTGGTTCGGACGTGTAATTGATCGCATCGGGCGACGTCGTCGCGAAAGAGCCAAATAATACGACGCTTTACGTTGTATATGATTTTACACTCATTGTTACCTGCACGAGTTCTTCGAGTGTCGATGCAGGTCAAACGGTCTCATCTAATATGCGGGTTAGCTGCGATCATCGTTACCGCGTGTGCGGACCCGCTAGTCCGCGACGATGCAGAATTTGAAGCTGGCGACCAAGCCCCGGTAGTCGTTGCGCTCATCGATTCGGCTCGGCTCGACGTGGAGCGCGGAGCGCTCGATCAGGCCTCGGACAGCCTCGAGCGCGCGTTACGAATCGCCCCGACCGACGCTACCATATGGTCGCGGCTCGCACGGTTGCGGCTTCGTCAAGAGGCGTATCAACAGGCTGTCCAATTTGCACTGCGCTCCAATTCGATGAGCCGCGATACTGTACTGCGTCGATATAATTTCGGTATTCTTGAGAAAGCCTATCGCGGCATGGGCGATACGCAGCGCGCCGATGACGCCCGTCATCAAGCCCGCCAAGAATAACGAGGCGCGACGGTCGCATGTCGGTGACGTAAACTTTGAACCCACTTCGATTAACGGCATCGACATTTGCCGCCGGCATCGACACATTGATCGAGCGAGATCCCGAATTGGCGGCGATCTGCGAACGATTCGGTCGCCCCACTTTCCATCCGCGACCACCCGCATTTTCCACATTGATACACATCATTCTTGAGCAACAAGTATCGCTCGCGTCGGCGCGCGCGGTGTTTGACAAGTTGCTGACGCTCACACCGGAATTAAACCCCAGGAGTTTTCTCAATATCGATGCGGACGGCCTACGCCGAATCGGATTCAGCCGCCAAAAGCAGTCGTATTGCCGCGCGTTGGCGGAATCGATCCAACACGGTGATATCGATCTGACCGCGCTGGGGCGTTGCAGCGACGACACGGTACGTGCGCGGTTATGCGTGATTAAGGGCATCGGGCCATGGACCGCCGAGGTGTACTTGCTAATAGCGTTGCGGCGTGCCGACGCGTGGCCACGGCAGGATTTGGCATTGATGGCGGCCGTCCAAAACATAAAGCAGTTATGCCAGCGCCCGACACTGCAGCACATGACCGAGTTGGCGGAGCCGTGGCGGCCCTGGCGTGGCGTGGCCGCGAAGTTGCTATGGCACGACTATCTGCAAGGCGCGGCGACGCCTTAGTGGCGGCTCGACCGGTTTGCCGCGAGGAGTAACGTGTAGTGGCTATGGGCCAATAGTCGTTATCGGAGGCGGTGATGGGACGATGCCCGCTGCCGCTGCCGCAGCCTCTGCCGCAGCCGCAGCTTCGGCCGCAGCCTCTGCCGCAGCCGCAGCTTCGGCCGCAGCCTCTGCCTCGGCCGCAGCCGCGGCCGAGATCGACGTATCCGGCAACCGTGGTGTCTGTGCCGATTCGGTATCGGCGTCTTCTGCGCCGTATTCGATCGCCGCGTCGTCGCCACCGGGCGATTCAGGAGGACTTGGGGTCGCGGGGACATCCATGATGTTGATGCCTATGTCAATATCTTTTTCTTCAACGTAACCCGCGTCAGACTCCGGCGGGCGATCCAGGTAGGTGACCCTACCGTCCTTGTCGATTACTTTGTAAAGTTTGACGGTCTGCGTGTTACCGCCAACACACACTACCGACATCGCGACAGCGAGGCTAATCGACATCAGTGCCGTTTGCGTCGATCGTTTCATGGCATCATTCTAACGCGTAATGGGGTCGATGGAAAACTGGCGCTAGGACCGCGATAGGCCACGAAAAACCAGCAATTTTCCTCTATTCGCATGGCGCAGAGGCTGTGAGGGCCGTCGGCTTGCCGCTACAATACGCCCCCATCATGAACGAGCACTACACACCAGCCGAGATCGAGCACGCGGCCCGGGAGTATTGGGACGGCAACGACTGCTTCCGGGTCTACGAAGATCCGAGCCGGGAAAAATTCTATTGCCTGTCGATGTTTCCGTATCCGTCCGGTCAGTTGCACATGGGGCATGTGCGCAACTATACGATCGGTGACGTAATCAGTCGCTACCAGCGGATGTTGGGGAAAAACGTACTGCAACCGATGGGTTGGGATGCGTTCGGGCTGCCAGCCGAAAACGCCGCGATCCAGAACAAGGTGCCCCCGGCGCAATGGACTCACAGCAATATCGAGTACATGAAAGGCCAGCTCAAATGCCTTGGCCTTGCCTACGATTGGAGTCGTGAGCTTGCGACCTGCCGCCCGGACTACTACCGTTGGGAGCAATGGTTGTTTACGCGGCTATTCGAAAAAGGCATCGCCTATAAAGCGATGGCGGAGGTTAATTGGGATCCGGTCGAGGATACCGTTTTGGCCAATGAACAGGTGATCGACGGTCGCGGTTGGCGCTCCGGCGCCCAGGTGGAACGCCGGCGAATTCCACATTGGTTTTTGCGAATCACCGACTACGCCGATGAACTGTTGACCGATCTTGATGGCCTCGAGGGTTGGCCGGACTCGGTCAAAACAATGCAGCGCAATTGGATTGGAAGGTCCAATGGCTTAGAGGTGGATTTCAAACTTGCCGGCCGCTCCGAAGTATTGCGTATTTTTACCACCCGCCCGGACACGATTTTCGGCGCCACCTTCATGGCAGTGGCGGCGGATCATCCGTTGGCGCAGAGCATCGCTGAGGCGAACGCCGAAGTCGCCGGTTTTATCGAGGATTGCCGGCACAACAATGTTAGCGAAATCGACCTCGAGCAAATCGAAAAACGCGGCATGGCGTTGCCGGTGGAGGCGGTCAATCCGCTGAGCGGCGAACGGATTCCGGTTTGGGTGGCGAATTTTGTACTGATGGCATACGGCACCGGCGCCATCATGGCGGTGCCGGGTCATGACGAACGCGACCACGAGTTCGCACGTAAGTACGCGCTACCGATTACCCAGGTCATCGCTCCGGCCGATGGTGCGCCGTGGGATATACAGGCCGCGGCATGGGTCGCTAAAGACGATATCGTTACAGTCAACTCTGGCGATTTCTCCGGGTTGTCGTTTCGCGACGCGTTTGACCGTATTGCTGAATTTGTCGAAGCGTGCGGAGTCGGCGAGCGTAAGATCAATTACCGTTTGCGCGATTGGGGCGTTTCACGGCAGCGATACTGGGGTTGTCCGGTGCCGATCGTCTATAGCCCCAGCAAAGGCCCGGTAGCGGTGCCCGACAGCGATTTGCCGGTAGTGTTACCGGAAGACGTGACCGTTCAGGGCGGCGGGTCGCCGCTTAAAGACATCCCGGAATTCGTGAATACACAATGCCCGCTGACGGGCGAGCCCGCCCAACGCGATACTGACACCTTCGATACGTTTGTCGAGTCGTCCTGGTACTACGCACGATTCGCCAGCGCCGATAACGACACGGCGATGCTCGACGAACGTGCCAATTATTGGTTGCCGGTCGATCAATATATCGGTGGCATCGAACACGCGATCCTGCATCTTTTGTACGCGCGTTTCTTCCATAAACTCATGCGCGATGAAGGCCTGGTGGAGTCGGACGAACCGTTCGCCAATTTGTTGACCCAGGGTATGGTGTTGGCGGAAACGTTCTTCCGCGAAGGCGCTGCCGGCAAGAAAACTTATTTTTCACCCGACGAAGTCGATATCGAGCGCGATTCCCAAAGTCGGATCGCAGGTGCCCGGCTCCGCACCGACGGCGAACCTGTCGAGGTCGGACGGATGGAAAGCATGTCCAAATCGAAGCGCAACGGCGTTGACCCACAGGCGATGATCGAGCGCTACGGTGCGGACACCGTGCGTCTGTTCGTGATGTTCGCGGCCCCGCCTGAACATACGCTGGAATGGAACGACGACGCGGTGGCGGGAGCGCATCGATTTTTGCGACGATTGTGGAATTTGGTACATCGGCACCGCCCGCGGATTGCCGGATTCATAAGAACAGAGACCACTCACAGCAATGGCGAAAACGATTGGGGGGTCGATGACGATGACGTGCGTGTCTTGCGGGGCCAGACTCATACTGCGCTACAGCGCATTCATCGCGATTTCGCGAAGTTTCAATTCAACACGGTCATCGCCGCGTGTATGGAATTGGTCAATACTGCCGAGCGCTTCGAAATCGGTGAGGGCGCCTCGGGGCCGGATGCGGATCTGCGGGTCGCGGCTTTATGCGAGGCGTTGACCACGGCCATCAAAGTGTTGGCACCGATCGTTCCGCATATCGCACATGCGCTTTGGAACACGTTGGAGTTGCCCGGCGCCGTCATCGATGCCGCGTGGCCGGAAGTCGACGAGCGTGCGCTGCAGCGTGATACGGTGCAGATGGTCGTGCAGGTAAACGGTAAGCTGCGCGGTCGGATTGACGTGGCGACGAGGGCCAGCAGCACCGATATCGAGGCCGCGGCGTCGGCTGAGGAGAGTGTGCAGCGCCATATTAATGGGCGCACAGTGCGAAAGATCATTGTCGTGCCGGGAAAAATTGTTAACATTGTACTGGGCGCGCCATGAGCGGGCGACATAAGAGTCGCTCGCGACAAGGCGCAGACTGATGCAGAGGTTCCTTAAAATACGAATGCCGTACATACGGCTCGCATTACTCGAGTAATGCGCGACCACAGGAAAACGTCATGCGACGAACCGTTTGTTTGTTACTCATGGGCATCGTTTTGTTATCGGCGTGCGGGTTTCACCTGCGCGGTAAGATTTCGTTGCCGCCTAGTCTGGAGACTGTACGGATTACTAGTCCCGATGGCGATTTGCGGACTTATCTCGCCGACGCGCTGGACTTTAGTGGTGCCACCGTGACAGAAGGCGATGCCGGCGCGTTGGTAGATGTGGTCAATGTGCGCTTCGAGCGACGGGTGAGAACTGTCGATAACCGAGGACTCGCGACGAGTTACACGCTGCATTATGCGGTGGATTTCCGCGTTGAAGACGCGTCCGGCGCGACGCTGCTCGATACTGCGACGATCAATCTAAGGCGCGATCTTAATTTTGACAGTACTCAGGTGCTGGAAAAGGAAGACGAAGAGCAGTTTCTGCGCGACGATATGCGCCGTGCGGCCGCACGGCAAATTGTGCGCCGCATCGGAGCGATCGATGCCGCGCAGGTCAGTCCGGCTCCGGGTGACGAAACTCAAGGCGCAGTCGAGTCCGCTTATTAGGAAATTTTGTTTTGTGCCTGTAACCCGGCGCGTAAATCGATGCGTGTAGCTCCACAACGTCTTAAACAGCATCTTGCAGGACCACTGTT
>CAXMMZ010000108.1:0-29872 GCA_964194565.1 Arenicellales bacterium | reverse complement strand
CGAATAAATTTGGCGCCCTTTGCGGGGCACTGGCACTGCTATTCAGTGTCGCCGTGCAGGCACAAAATGATCTAAAAATCGCGTATGTAAATGCCGTTAAGTTGGTGGAGCAGGCACCCCAAGGCAAGACTGCATTAAAATTACTGGAAACTGAATTCGGCCCCCGAGATCAGGAATTGCGCGCGATGCGGGACGAAATCAATGCGTTAGAAGAGGACCTCGATAAGAACGGCTTGGTCATGGCCGAGGCAGAGCGGACTGACAAGGAAAAACAACTGCGGGATTTGAATCGCAAGATCAAACGCAGCCGGCAGGAATTTCGTGAGGATTACAATCTTCGCCGTAATGAGGAACTTTCACGGCTACAGCGGGAAATCAGTGAGGCGATCGTGCGGATCGCGAAAGCTGAAGGATACGATATAATTCTTCAAGATGCGGTTTGGGCAAGCGAAAAAGTAGATATTACCGAAAAGATTCTTGAAAAACTGATTGGTAATCAGTAGCAAGGCGGAGCGGTCGCGTGGCCCTCTCCCTTGGCGAACTGGCGGCGATCGTGGGTGGCCGCATTGAAGGCGACGCGGCGAGACTTGTAGAGCGGGTATCTAGCTTACAAGCGAGTGGACCTGATGCGATAACGTATTATCGCGACCCAAAACTTGAAGATTTTCTGGCCGAGACTCACGCGGCAGCGGTTGTTTTATGCCGCGATGACGCTCCATTTTTTGCCGGGAATCGCATTATTGTCAGCAACCCGGCACTCGCATTTGCAAAGATAGCGGCGGCGTTGCATCCGCGGCCCGCGATTGAACCCGGAATCCATAGTACGGCGGTCGTGCACCAGTATGCCGAGATCGCGGCAGGCGCGCAGATCGGTCCGATGGTTGTCGTAGAAAATGGTGCCCACGTCGGCGCCGGTGTGGTCGTAGGGGCGCAGTGCTATATAGGCGCTGGCGCCGAAATCGGCACCGGAACTCGGCTCGATGCGCAGGTAACGATTAGCCATAACTGCATGATTGGAAACAACTGTGTAATTTCGCCCGGTGTAGTGATCGGCGCAGCGGGTTTTGGATACGTACCTGAAAATTCGCAGTGGGTAGCGGTGCCACAATTGGGGCGCGTCGTTATCGGTGACGATGTCGAGATTGGTGCCAATACGACGATCGATCGTGGTGCACTTGATGATACGATCATTGGCAACGGGGTCAAACTGGATAATCAAATACAGATCGCCCACAACGTTCAAATTGGAGAGCATTCGATTTTTGCCGGCTGTGTCGGAGTGGCTGGGAGCGCGAAAATCGGCAAACGCTGTCGTTTTGGCGGTCGGGTATCGATACTCGGGCACCTGGAAATTGTCGACAATGTAGAGGTGACGGCCACCAGTGTGGTAACCCGGTCATTATTGCGAGCCGGGAGATACTCGTCCTGTGTTCCCGTCCAAGACAACCGTGTGTGGCGCAAGAATGCCGCTCGTATCCATAACCTGGATGCATTGGCACAACGTCTTAAGGCGCTCGAAGCGCGCCTCAATCAATAGATTATCGAAGGAGTAGGCCATTGAAGCCGCTGGATATTCATGAGATTAAGGAAATCCTCCCGCATCGTTATCCGTTTTTGTTGATTGACCGAATTCTGGATCACGATGCCGACAAGTCGTTGCTCGCGCTAAAGAACGTAACGATCAACGAGCCGTTTTTCCAGGGTCATTTTCCGTACCGGCCGGTTATGCCCGGGGTGTTGATTCTGGAGGCTCTGGCTCAAGCGTCCGCGATTCTGGCTAGCATTGGGCTCGGGCACCGACCCAGCGCCAACGCCGTCTATCTGTTTGCCGGCGCCGATAAAGTCCGCTTCAAGAGACAGGTAGAGCCAGGCGATCAAATACAGATCGAGGCGACGATGCTCCGAAAGCTGAAAGGTATCTGGAAATGTGGCGCCGTGGCTCGTGTCGGCGATGAAGTTTGCTGTAGCGCCGAACTGATGTTCACCTATAAGGAGCTTTAGTTGATCGACCTGCGTGCCGTCGTCGACCCCAACGCGAAACTAGCGAATGACGTTACGATCGAGGCATTTTCCATCATCGGAGCCGATGTCGAAATCGGCGAAGGCACATGGATAGGTCCTCATGTAGTGGTTCGTGGTCACACTCGTATCGGTCAACGCAATAAAATTTTTCAGTTCTGTTCGATAGGGGACAGACCGCAGCACTTGGGATATCAGGGCGAGCCCTCACGCCTGGAGATCGGCGATGACAACACTATCCGCGAGTTTTGCACTCTTAACCGGGGAACGGTGGAAGGCGGTGGCGTAACCCGGATCGGCAATAGTAATTTTCTGATGGCCTATGTACATGTCGCGCACGATTGTATCGTTGGCGATCGTACTATTTTTGCAAACTGTGCGAGCCTCGCCGGTCACGTTGTGGTCCAGGATAATGCGATTTTGGGCGGATTTACGCTGGTCCACCAATATTGTCGGGTCGGTGCCCACAGTATCACCGGGATAGGCAGCGTATGTCTTAAAGATGTACCGCCGTTTATTGTCGCCGCGGGAAATACCGCCACGCCGCATGGTATCAACGTCAAGGGGTTGCGACGGCGAGAATTTGCGGACGATATCGTTGTAGCGTTACGGCGCGCCTATCGAACCGTGTATCGGTCACAGTTGGATTTACAGGCCGCCATCGCTGCGGTCGACGCCACGCAACCGCCGGTGGTCGAAGTGCAACTGTTCAATGAATTTTTGAAAACTTCCCAACGCGGAATAATTCGCTAGCACAGTTCTGGAATCCGTGCAGCCGATCGCCCGTGTTCCGCGCCACCGCTAAAATACGTGCCGTAGCGCCGATGCAAAGTTTGGGTTAGCCATGCGGATAGGCATAGTAGCGGGCGAAGTTTCCGGGGACGCGTTAGGTGCCGGGTTGGTCTCCGCTATACGCGAGCGCGCGCCGGAAACTGAATTTATCGGTATCTGCGGGCCGAAGATGTTGCAACTCGGTGTCCGCAGTCTGTATCCAATGGATCGTATTTCCATAATTGGGCTTGATGGCCTGGTTAGCAGCCTGTTCCAAATACTGGCAATCCGGAGAGCCCTGAAGAGCGAATACTTTCGTGACAAACCAGATGTTTTTGTCGGGATCGATGTGCCGGATTTTAACCTTGGGCTGGAGGCCCGATTGAAAGCGTCGGGTGTGCCGACGGTGCATTACGTGAGTCCGACAGTGTGGGCCTGGCGCGGCTATCGAATTCATAAGATTCGCCGCGCGGTCTCCCATATGTTAACGCTGTTTCCATTCGAAGCCGATTATTACCGGCGTTTTGATGTTCCGGTCACGTACGTCGGACACCCGATTGCTGACCAGGTTGCGGTCGAGATCGATCCCGCGGTTGAGCGCAATCGGCTCGGAATAGCACCATGCGGACCCCTTATAGCGTTATTACCGGGTAGCCGTGGCAGTGAGGTGCGGCGGCTGGGGCCGTTATTTATTGACACGGCGAATCGACTTGTGGCGCTTAGGCCGGATGCGCAGTTCGTTGTACCGTTTGCGAACGCCGCGACTCGTCAGTTGTTCGAGAGCTATGTCAATAGTGCTGGCGGTGCACGGTTGCATTTGATTGACGGCAGTTCACGACAGGCGATTGCGGCGGCAGATCTCGCATTGCTGGCATCCGGGACTGCGGCTCTTGAAGCGGCGTTATTGCGCACGCCCATGGTGGTGGCCTATAAGGTCTCGCCGTTTACGTATGGGTTAGTGCGGTTATTTGGGCGCGTTACGCACTATTCAATGCCGAATAATTTGTTGGATGAGCCACTGGTGCCGGAGTTTATTCAGGGAAATGCGACAGCCGATAATCTGCTGTGGGCATTGCTCGACTACCTGGATAATTCAGATAAAACTCGCGTTTGTGTGGAGAAATTTCGCGGTATCCATGACGAACTCCGGCGTGATGCGAATCGGCGTGCCGCGGACGCAATTCTGACACTTATAGGCAGAGTGTGATGCCGCTGGTTCCGAAAGTGGCCTTAGTCGCCGGTGTCGATGAAGTGGGGCGAGGGCCGTTGGCGGGGCCTGTTGTGGCGGCGGCGGTCGTGCTGGGCGCTGACGGGCGTGTTCCGGGCCTCGCGGATTCAAAGCAGCTCAGCCACGGTCAGCGGGTCGTGTTGGCCGGACAAATCAAAGCGGTAGCCCATGCTTGGTGTATCGGCGTTGCGAGTGTCGAGGAGATTGAGCGGATCAATATATTACAGGCCGCGTTACTCGCAATGCGGCGCGCCGTACTGGGCTTACATCAGGCGCCGCACACAGTACTGGTCGATGGCAATCGTGCACCGAGGCTGCCATTTGTGGTCAAAACCGTTGTAGGCGGCGATCGCACTGTTGCAGCAATCTCGGCTGCGTCGATTCTGGCAAAGGTGTATCGGGATCATTTAATGGCGCGCTTGGACCCGGTCTATCCAGGGTACGGATTTGCCTCCAACAAAGGTTATCCGACGGCGGATCACCGACATGCCCTGCAAACTCTGGGCTATAGCTGTGTTCATAGAAAGACTTTTAAGGGCGTTAAGGAATCTTCGCCAAACTCTGATTTTACCTATGAATCTACATTAGAAACAGTATAGAACTATTTAATAAATAAGAAATAAAAATGAATCAATTCGTTCATCTTCACGTTCACTCGGGATACTCCTTGAGCGATGGCATTGCGCGTATCGATGACTTGGTACGAGCGGTGCGGGAACGTTCGATGCCGGCCATTGCACTGACGGACCTGTGCAATATGTACGCTGTCGTTAAATTCTATCAACGCTGTGTAAAAGACGGTGTGAAACCGCTAATCGGGGCGGACGTGTGGGTACGGCCAGGCAGTGGATCGACTCGGCCCATGCGGCTACTGTTGTTGTGTCGAGATAATTCGGGTTATCGGGGGCTGTGTGAACTATTAAGCGACGCGTATCTGCGCGGTTTCGTAGGCGGGAAACCTTGCATTGACCCGGCTTGGCTGGCTGATCGCGCGGACGGCCTCATTGCGTTATCGGCGGGTCAGCATGGTGAATTCGGACACGCCATCGCGGCAGGAAACAACGCGCAGGCGCGCCAGATACTCGAGCATTATCGGCACCTATTCGCCGATCGGTATTACGTCGAAGTGTCGCGTATCGGCGCTTCGGGAGAGGAGCACTACGTCGAAGCAGCGTTGGATCTCGCGGCGCAGTGCAAAGCGCCGGTGGTCGCAACTAATCCGGTACAGTTTATCGATCCTACCGACTATGAGTCCCATGAGGTCCGAGTCTGCATCAACGACAGCCGGGTGTTGGCGGACCCAAGGCGACATCGCGAATTTACCCAGCAACAATACGTGCGCAGCGCCGACGAAATGGCACAGCTGTTCGCGGACGTTCCCGAGGCACTCGACAATTCCATGGAAATCGCGCGTCGGTGTAACGTCACATTCAGCTTTGATCACGCCTATCTACCACAGTACCCGGTCGCTGCCGGCGGTGACATCGAGACGTTGCTGCGCGAGCAGTCGGCGCAAGGTCTGCAGCGCCGGCGGCAGAGTGCTGACGCCACTGCTGAAGCTGACGGCCGATATACGGCACGCTTGAATCGCGAGCTTGATGTCATCGTCAATATGGGTTTCGCCGGCTATTTCCTCATAGTCGCTGACTTTATCCGCTGGGCGAAGCAGCATTCGATTCCAGTTGGGCCGGGGCGTGGGTCGGGGGCCGGGTCATTGGTAGCGTACGGCCTTGGCATCACTGAGTTGGACCCCATTGAACACGGTCTGTTGTTCGAGCGGTTTCTCAACCCGGAACGGGTCTCGCTGCCGGATTTCGATATCGATTTTTGCATGGAAGGTCGGGATCGAGTTATCGAATACGTCGCCGAAAAGTACGGCCGTGACAAGGTCGCGCAGATCATCACTCATGGCACGATGGCGGCTCGTGCTGTAGTCCGGGACGTTGGGCGGGTCATGAGCCTCGGCTACGGGTACGTCGATACCATCGCCAAGCTCATTCCGTTTGAAGTCAAAATGACGCTGGATAAGGCGTTAACCGATGAACCTCTGCTGCGGGAACGTTACGACACGGATGATGAGGTACGGGAGCTTATCGATACTGGCAAACTGCTCGAGGGATTGCCGCGGAATGTTGGAAAACACGCAGGTGGCGTCGTTATTGCGCCATCGGCGCTCACCGAATTTACGGCACTGTATTGCGAGCGCGACACGCAACAGGCCGTTACCCAAATGGACAAGGACGATCTCGAAGCGGTCGGTTTGGTGAAATTCGATTTTCTTGGACTCAAAACCTTAACCATTATTGATAAAACCGTGAAGCGCGTGAACCGGCAGGCAGCGCAAGCGCGGCACGAATCGATATCGCTCGATAGGTTAATCACTGACGACACACAAACCTATGATCTAATAAAAACCGGTCGCACAACGGGAGTGTTTCAATTGGAATCCCGTGGCATGCGCGAACTTATTCAGCGCCTTGGCCCTGATCGATTTGAGGATCTTGTCGCACTGGTGGCGTTATATCGCCCCGGTCCGTTGCAGTCCGGCATGGTCGAAGATTTTATCAATCGCAAGCACGGGCGTGATCACATTCGCTATCCGCATCCGGCTCTGGAGTCGATACTACAGCCGACGTATGGGGTAATCCTGTATCAGGAACAAGTGATGGAGATCGCGCAAGTCTTAGCCGGCTACTCGCTGGGATCGGCAGATTTGTTGCGTCGCGCGATGGGTAAAAAAAAGCCGGAAGAGATGGCGGTACAGCGCCAGGTATTTTTGGACGGAGCCAGACACAAAGGCGTAGATTTGGTTACCGCGACCCATATTTTCGATTTGATGGAAAAGTTCGCCGGGTACGGATTTAACAAATCGCACTCCGCCGCTTATGCGATGATCACCTACCAAACCGCGTGGCTCAAGACACATCACCGTGCGGCGTTTATGGCGGCGTGCCTGTCCGCGGATATGGAGCATACCGACAAGATTGTCGGTTTGATCGCAGAATGCCGTGATCTTGACATCCGAATTCTGCCGCCGGATATCAATCGATGCCAGTACGAGTTTATGTCGGTGGCGGAGAACGAAATCCTATACGGATTAGGGGCCATCAAAGGCATAGGAAGTGCGGCCATCGACAATATCCTCGATGCTCGTGAACAGCACGGCAGGTTCGAGGATTTGGTGGGATTCTGCCGCCAGGTCGATAGCAAACGTGTGAATCGGCGGGTCACGGAATCGCTGATCAAAGCTGGCGCGATGGATGCTCTTGCCTCTGATCGCGCCAGCTTGTCAGCGAATCTGCAAACTGCGGCCAATGTCGCAGATCAAGAGGCCGCCCACATTTCACAGTCCGATTTGTTCGGTTTGCGGACAACACCGAACGCTGCTGAATTACGTCCGGCGACGCCGTGGTCCGATGAGCAGCGCCTGAAGGCAGAAAAGGAGACGCTCGGATTGTACCTCACGGGCCATCCGATGGATCGTTTTCGGCGCGAGCTAACCCAACTGGGTGCCGGAACATTGGCAGAACTCAATATCAATGGTGCGCGGCAGACTGTCGTCGTCGGCTTGGTGGTTGCGTTTCGCACCCACAATACTCGGCGTGGCGAGAAGATGGCGTTTTTCACCTTGGATGACCATACCGGGCGCATCGACGTCAGCGTGTTTACCGATTTGTATAACGCATCTCGGGAGATACTTCGTAAAGACAGCATGGTTGCGGTGCTCGGAGAGGTCAGCGCAGATGAATATACAGGCGGCTATCAATTGCGCGCTGAACAGATCTACGATTTAAGCACCCTTCGTGAACGCTTTGTGGATCAAATCGCGGTGCGAATCGACGCTACGCGGGCGGCGGGTGAATGTATGGGTAGGATTCGCGATGCAGTGGCACCGCAGCGCGGCGGACGCTGTCGAATCGTAGTACGTTACGTTAGCGCGAATGGCGATCAAGCGGATTTATGTTGCGGGTCTGACTGGTCTATTCACCCTAAGTCGACCGTGATTGAGGAACTCGGAATAATCGTCGGGTACGATAATCTATCGATACGCTATGCAGTACGCGAGCTTTACGCAGAAGCCGATAACGGCGTCGGTAATAGCAATTATCCGCGAGCGAAGTAACGGTTACGGACCAGCGGAAAGGAATTGTCGGGATCGGTTATACTACGATCCCGTCTGTCCATAGTGTGCATATTTAATCCATGACTGGCAATTTTCTTGAATTCGAAAAACCGATCGCCGAGCTGCAGGCCAAGATCGAAGAACTGCGGCACGTGAGCGCGAATGGCGAATTGAATATTAGCGATGAAATTGCGCGGTTGGAACGAAAAAGCGAAAAGCTGACTGAGAATATTTTCGCGTCGCTGTCGTCCTGGCAGGTCACACAAATCGCACGGCATCCGCTAAGGCCATATTCGCTGGATTACATTGATCGTTTGTTTACGGATTTTGAGGAACTTCACGGTGATCGAATGTTTGCCGACGACAACGCCATTGTGGCGGGCGTCGCACGATTCGAGGGCTCCTCGGTTGCGGTGGTCGGCCATCAGAAAGGGCGCGACACAACGCAAAAGGTGCTTCGCAACTTTGGAATGCCTAAGCCTGAAGGCTATCGCAAAGCGCAGCGAATCATGCGACTCGCCGAAAAATTTCAATTACCGCTCATCACATTTATTGATACCCCCGGTGCGTATCCTGGAGTGGGTGCGGAAGAACGCGGCCAGAGTCATGCGATCGCGCAGAGTTTGTATTTGATGGCGGGGCTTCGGACCCCGATCTTGTCGCTGGTGATCGGTGAGGGCGGTTCGGGTGGCGCCTTGGCGATAGGAGTGGCGGATCGATTATTGATGATGGAATACGCGACATATTCCGTCATTTCGCCAGAGGGCTGTGCGTCAATATTGTGGAAGGACTCGGGGCGTGCGGCCGACGCGGCGGAGGCGATGGGTGTGACAACGGAGAGCCTAAAAGAACGCGGCTTCATCGATGCTGTCATCGATGAACCATTAGGTGGAGCACACCGCGATATCGATCGAGCTAGCGAGCGGATCGGCGACGCGTTACGAAATAACCTGCATATGTTGTGCGCCAAGCCGTTGGAGGAATTGTTAGATTTACGTTTCCAGCGGCTTATGGCATACGGAAAATTCGAAGCGGAATGACGCAACCGGTTTGATGTCATTGACCGAGACGGTTTTCTCAGTCGATGTTCTAGGACAGATTTTATTCGACGAATTGCGGGCGGAGTCGAGCGCGCATTTTCTCGTGGCCTACAGTGGCGGTATGGATTCCCACGTGTTGTTGCATGCTACTGCAACGCTTCGCGAACAATACACCATAACAGTAACGGCATTGCACGCCGATCACGGGCTCGTGCCGGAGTCAGCCGATTGGGTCCGGCATTGCCGGCGGGTGTGCGATGCGCTGAATATCGAGTTGCGGACGTCAGCGCTTGCATTGGATCGCTGCGGTGACAGTAATCTCGAAGACCGAGCCCGCAGCGCGCGGTATGGCTGGATGTCGCAAGTGATGTTGCCGGGACAGATATTAATGACCGCACACAGCCAGGACGATCAAGCCGAAACCGTCGTACTGCGGTTGTTGCGCGGCAGCGGCTTACGGGGCATGGGGGGGATTCGGGAAAGTCGAGATTTCGCCGGCGGTCGTCTGCTGCGGCCACTGTTACGATTCGATCGCGCATCGTTGCATAATTACGCGCGGGGCCATGGTCTTGCCTGGATAGAAGATCCCAGCAACGACCAACTACACTTCGACCGTAATATCGTACGGCACCGCGTGTTGCCGGTATTGCGCGATCGTTGGCCCCATGCGGTCGCATCCATTGCGCGTAGCGCTCGCCATCTCGATCGTGCCGATACGGTCCTACAAAAAGTGACGCGTGCCGATATCGAGGCGTGTACGGCCGATCCCGGTGGGGCGGTATTGGCTCGACACCCGGTACTATCGGCACAATGTTTGCAATTGTTGCCTCGTGCGCAGGCTGAATTGGCGTTGCGGTTGTGGGTCGGTGGTTGTGGTTATCCGGTGCCCAGGTCCCGAGTAATGGACGAGATCTTTCGCCAGCTGTTGCGCCCGGGTGGGGCACTGCACGGTGCGGTCGGCTGGTCCGGGGTGGCTATTCGACGCTACCGCGGGCGAATGTATTTAGACGGTATGAGTGAAATTGACAGTGGTTTCGACCACCAAGAGTGGAGCGGTGACGCGCCGCTATTGTTGGGCGCATTGGGCGTACGTCTTGTGCCAAAACCGGCTCAAGGTAAGGGGATCGGTATGGACTATATCCAAGCGATGACGGTGCGCCCGCGGTATGGTGGGGAGCGGTGCCGGCTTCCGCAACGCCACCATCGGCACACCATTAAACATATCTATCAAGCATTCGGTGTGCCGCCCTGGGAACGCCAGCGCGTGCCCTTGTTATTTAGGGGCGATGAGGTGGTGGCGATACCCGGAGTTCTCGTCTGTGCACCGTTTGCAGCGCGACCGGGTGAACCCGGGATCGCGATTTGCGTTGAGCCGGTAGCGCCTACGATACCGGGGAAGTTGGGCTGCGCGTCGAAATGTTCCGATTGAGCCCGGCACGCCGCTCTGGTATCGTGTAGCGCCGTGCGGTTCGGAGTTTCCGGGCCGGCGCGGCCCACGGGTGTGCCGCCGGTTAACGATGGAAATGGCATCCATAGCCCATCGTCGACAATTACACCCTCAACTCAACCGGTCGGTGCGTGAACCATGACCAAGTATATCTTTGTCACAGGCGGCGTCGTTTCATCTCTCGGCAAGGGCATCTCGGCGGCTTCTCTCGGCGCACTGCTGGAGGCGCGCCAGCTCAAAGTTACGTTTATGAAGCTGGACCCGTACATCAATGTCGATCCTGGAACGATGAGCCCGTTCCAGCATGGTGAAGTGTTTGTCACGGACGACGGCGCGGAGACCGATTTAGATCTCGGCCACTACGAGCGATTCGTACAGACCACGATGGGTCGACGAAATAATTTTACGACGGGGCAAATCTATGAGCGAGTGATCAAAAAGGAACGGCGGGGTGAATACTTAGGGGCAACAGTTCAGGTAATTCCTCACATCACGGATGAAATAAAAGAGTGCATTAAAACTGGCACCTATGAAGCGCAGATCGCGTTGATCGAGATCGGCGGCACGGTAGGCGATATCGAGTCATTGCCGTTCCTTGAGGCGATTCGACAGTTGCGTATTGAACTGGGTCGGGAAAATACCCTCTTCATTCATTTGACTCTGGTGCCTGAGTTGCAGTCGGCCGACGAAATCAAAACCAAACCTACTCAGCATTCAGTCAAGGAACTCCGCAGCATCGGTATTCAGCCAGACATCGTTTTATGTCGATTAAGCCGCAATTTGCCCGAGGATGCGCGCCGCAAGATCGCGCTGTTTACTAACGTTCCCGAGGAAGCGGTGATTTCGGCCGTGGATGTTGACAATATCTATAAAATTCCCGAGTTGTATACCGAGCAAGACCTCGACGATATCGTTCTTAGGCAACTACAGATCGATGCACCGGCGGCGAATCTGTCGGAATGGAAACACGTTGTGGAGCGCGCGAAGCATCCGCAGGGCGAGGTCACCATCGCGTTGGTTGGGAAATACGTCAATCTCACCGAGTCCTACAAATCCCTTAGTGAAGCGCTCGCTCACGCCGGGCTGCATACCTCGACTCGAACGTGTATTCGTTACGTAGATTCAGAGGACTTGCAACAAAACGGCCTTGATGTGTTGCACGATGTTGATGCTGTTTTAGTGCCGGGCGGATTCGGTGAGCGCGGTATCGACGGCAAAATTGCCGCGGTTAAATACGCACGGGAAAACGAGATCCCGTATCTGGGTATTTGTCTGGGCATGCAGATTGCCGTGATCGAGTTCGCGCGCAATGTCGCCGGGCTCGAAGGCGCCCACAGTACCGAGTTCGACAGCGCGACGCCGAATCCCGTCATCGCATTGATCACCGAATGGACGACGGACGACGGTGCGCTAGAAACTCGGAATATCGATGCCGATATGGGTGGCACGATGCGGCTCGGCGGACAGGCTTGTTCGTTGCTTTCGGGTACCTTGATGCGTGAACTTTACGGCGCTGACGAAGTGCGCGAACGCTACCGACACCGCTATGAATTCAACAATCGCTATCGAGAACGATTAGAGCAGCACGGCCTGGTGATATCTGGCGTGTCCGATGATGGGTTGGTCGAAACGGTGGAAATGCGCGGTCACCCATGGTTTATTGGTTGTCAGTTTCACCCTGAGTTTACATCGACACCGCGTCGCGGCCATTGTTTGTTTTCGGGATTTATCAGGGCGGCAAGGGCCTATCGGTCCGCTTCTGCAGCGGTGACACAACGAGCCGCCGCTCGGTGATCATCGCGGATTGTGAAATCGGCGGATCACGCCCGCTATTCTTGATCGCGGGTCCGTGTGTGATCGAGTCGGAAAGTTTTGCCGTCGACACCGCGGGTCGGTTGCGCGAAATTACCCAGCGCCTAGGAATTCCTTTCGTGTACAAATCGTCCTACGACAAAGCGAATCGCACATCGGGCGAGTCCTATCGGGGACCGGGGTTGGACGAAGGCCTGGCCGTATTACAAACGGTGCGTGACACTATCGGTGTGCCGGTGTTGACCGATGTGCACAGCGTAGCGGACGTTGAGACCGCATCGTCGGTCGTCGATGTGTTGCAGACACCGGCGTTTTTGTGTCGACAGACGGATATCATTCAGGCGGCGGCGCGCAGCGGTAAGCTTGTGAATATTAAGAAAGGTCAGTTTCTGTCACCCGGAGAGATGCAACACGTTGTGGCGAAAGCCGAAGAGGTCGGAGGCCGGGAGCGCGTATTGGTGTGCGAGCGCGGTACGAGCTTTGGCTATAATAATCTTGTTGTGGATATGCGTGGATTGGCGATATTGAGCGATATCGGCGTGCCGGTGGTGTTTGACGCGACCCATTCGGTGCAATTGCCGGGTGGTGATGGTGGTCGCTCCGGTGGTCAGCGCGAGTTCGTGCCGGTGCTGGCGCGTGCTGCGGTGGCCTGCGGGATTGCGGGAATATTCATGGAGACCCATCCGAATCCAGATGTGGCGCTCAGCGACGGCCCTAATTCATGGCCGTTGCACTGTATCGAAGCCTTAGTCACGCAATTGCAGCGGATCGATCGCGTTGTGAAAGCCACAGGGCCGGAGATAGCACCCGCATTGAACACCGCATCGGCATGACTACCGCGAGCATTGCCGGGGTTCGTGCCTGGGAGATCCTGGACTCACGGGGTAACCCGACCGTGGCTTGTGAAGTCAGTTTGAGCGATGGCTCGCTAGGCCGCGCGGCGGTCCCGTCTGGTGCATCAACCGGTAGCCGTGAGGCGTTGGAGCTGCGCGACCATGACCCAAAACGCTATCGCGGCAAAGGGGTATTGAACGCGATTGCAAATGTGAATGGCCCAATTTGCAAAGCGGTTATCGGCGTGGACGCCAACGATCAAGCACAGGTCGATCAACTTATGGTGGACCTTGACGGCACTACGAATAAGGGCCGATTAGGCGCCAATGCAATTCTCGGTGTATCCCTCGCGGTAGTCCATGCGGCGGCGGCCAGTGCGCAGACTCCATTATTTGCGCATTTGGCGGAGGCCGATGTGAGTGAATTGCCGGTGCCACAGATGAATATCATCAATGGCGGCGCCCATGCCGATAACCGCATCGATTTTCAGGAATTCATGGTGGTGCCGGTTGGTTTTGATAGTTTCCGCGAGAGCTTGCGTTGTGGGGTGGAAATATTTCATGCGTTGCGCGACGTGCTCAATGCCGGCGGTCTCAGCACGGGCGTCGGTGACGAAGGTGGGTTTGCGCCCGATATCGGTTCTAATGTCGAGGCATTCGATTTGGTGATGCGGGCCATCGAACAAGCGGAATACCGGCCCGGAGTCGATGTCTTGTTGGCACTGGATGTGGCCAGCTCCGAATTTTACGAGCAATCGAATTACACCTTAGCGGCCGAGGGGCAGGCATTCAAGGCCGATGAGTTTGTGGATGTTTTGTCCGGATGGAGCGAGCGCTACCCGATCGTATCAATAGAGGACGGTATGGCGGAAAACGACTGGGACGGTTGGCGGCAGCTTACGCAACGCATGGGTGACCGCATTCAATTAACCGGTGATGATCTATTTGTGACCAATTCAGAACTGTTACAGCGCGGTATTGACTCCGGCGTTGGCAATTCAATCTTGATAAAACTTAATCAAATTGGAACTGTTACCGAAACCCTAGAGGCTATTCGCCTCGCGCAAAAAGCCGGATACGGGGTTACCATCTCGCATCGATCCGGTGAAACCGCAGACACGACGATCGCGGATTTGGCCGTGGCCACCGGTGCCGAGCAGATTAAGACGGGATCATTGTGCCGCTCGGAACGGGTTGCGAAATACAATCGCTTACTGGAGATTGAACACCAGCTTGGCGGCAGATCACATTATCGTGGTATGAGCGCATTTCAGCACTTGCCGGGTAAGGCATGCGCTTGAGGTAATGACATTGACAATACGCGTAGTGGTGGCAATTTTGATTGCGCTCACCCTCGGCATGCAATACACGCTGTGGGGCGGCAAGGATGGTGTCATCGATTTATGGCGTTTGCAACGCGCAGTCGATGAGACCCGTACCGAGAATCTTGCCTTGCATGAGCGCAATCAAGCGTTCATGGCCGAGGTCGTGGATCTAAAAACCGGCAATCAGGCGATCGAGGAACGGGCCCGATCCGGGCTCGGGATGATTAAATCCGGTGAAACGTTTTTTCAGGTCATCGACAAACCCGTCAACCACTAAGTCGTTGGTTCTGCAACTTCCGGAATCAAATACGGCAGTGAAAGCGGTTCCAGGACCGGTCCGGTAATTGCTTCTAAACGCAGATTTCCATTTCGCCAATCGGCGATGCGCAATACCGCCAGCAATTCGGTGCCGCCATCCGGCGCGCGTGCCGCGTTCAGCACATAGCCGCCTGTCTGGTCTGGGCGTTTAGGGTCGTACACAAAGTCTCCCGGAGCGGGGACGCGGCCGGTATCGACGCGAAGCCGAAACAATCGATGTTTGGTACGACCGCGATAGTGCACCCGCGCGATAATTTCCTGCCCCGGATAGCATCCTTTGGAAAAATCGATTGCATCAATAAGGTCCAGATTGAGTCCTTGTGCAGTAAACCGGTCGCTTGTTGCGGCGTCTAAATGTGGTACACCGGCCGCGATATCGAGCCATCGCCACGCCCCCGAGCTGATGGCCCGAAACTCGGTTTGCAGCGCCGCCCACAATTCGATCATGCATTCGGCGGGTGCGACCACAATCATTCGCGGCTGCGGACCGCGGATGTACAGGCCATATTGAGGCGGTCGCGAAAGCACAGAACCGATTGCGTCAGGCGATGAACCAAGTACCGGTTCGATTAGACCGCTCAGATTGGGCGCGGACAGACCGAGAGATAACCATGTATCGTTAGTCGCGTCGATCGTGACGTCGGCGCGTAGCATGTACATGCGCAATCTCGATTCCAGTAATTCGGCAACCGCGTTTGGGACGTGCAACAGAAATCCATCCGCAACAGGCACAATATGCAGAGTCGCTAGGACCCGCCCGGCCGGGCTACAGTAAGCGCTGAAGCGATGAGCCGGGTGATCGCAGTCAGCAATTTCGGTCGTGAATTGCGCATGCAAAAAATCGGCCGCGTCTTTGCCGCCAATCATGATTACGGAATGTTTCGATAATGGCGACATCACGGCGCCGTTGAGAGCCGCCGCCGCACCACCGGTGGCCGAATTCAGTCCGCCACCGGCATTATTGTTACGGTCCGCAGGTAAAATAGTTTTCCAGTCCAATGCCATTATTTAAGGAACCCAAAGCAACATATCGGCGCGATGTTAGAACAATATCGGTTCTTATGTCAGTGCGATTTAGACAGTCGACCCACGCGCCGAGAGCCGATTTCAGTAGCCGATTGCGCAGCAAGCTATACAGCCCAGCGGTGCCTTGCTTTCCGCCGGCGCTCGATTCACAATAGCACTTTACTGCAATGCACGAAAACCGATGTCGCTCGCATCCCGTAAAAAATTAGCGCCGGAATCAGCGGCAGTGCGATTGCCCGAAAACCTGACGCAAGGAACGCCACCGCCAAGCACTCGCAAAACGCCTGAACCGTCACCGGAACTCGCCAGTAGTGATAGGCTTGAGCCGACCCGTTATGGAGACTGGGAATGCAATGGACGCTGTATCGATTTTTAGGTCCGATCGGTCGTTGGATTGTCGGAACTCAGCTCAGGGTCTGGCCGGTAAATTAAGTGGAAATTAGAACTCATGTGCCATTCGTTTATAACGCTCTTGCGGGGATTTACGCTCGAGTGAGTCGCTGCGAAAAATTTCGTTCAATTCTCTGCTAGGATACGTTTTGACGCCGACCATGCGGCCGACCGCATCGCCATCGAACCCTGGTAATCGGCCGTTGTCGCCGCATTTGCAGGTCTACCGGTATCAACTGACTTCGGTTCTGTCCATTACCCACCGTATGTCAGGTGTCATTCTTAGTTTGGGGGCGATTGTGTGGGTACTGTGGCTGGCAGCCGTAGCGAGTGGGCCGGATTCCTACGCTGTTGCACAGCGCTGGTGCGGTTCTTTCGTTGGCCAGATCGCACTGTTCGGCTGGACCTTGGCTCTGTTTTATCATTTATGTAATGGGGTTCGACATTTGGCGTGGGACCTGGGTTACGGCTTTGCAATACCCACGGTATATCGTTCCGGTTGGGCAGTTATCGCCGCCGCCGTGCTGTTGACGGCCATTGTGTGGATCGTGGGATACGGCACGTGAGCCGGCTAGTCGTATGAGCTTACGCACGCCGTTGGCGCGCGCCCGTGGCCTCGGTTCTGCGAAGGAGGGCGTATCGCATTGGTGGTGGCAGCGTGTGACCGCTGTCGCGCTGGTGCCGTTGACGCTGTGGCTCGCTGTTGCGGTAGCGTCGATGGCGGGCAGTGGGCACGCCGTGGTGGTGGCCTGGATTGGCTCGCCGATTGTCGCCACTGGCTTAATCATGCTCAGTGTCACCCTGCTTTACCACGCCGCACTGGGAATGCAGGTGGTTGTCGAAGATTATGTTCATCACGAAGGCGTCAAATTGGGAATGTTGGTGACCTTCAAGTTAGCAGCGGTTGTTTTGGCAATTATGGCGGTTCTGTCAATCCTTCGAATCGCTCTGTAGCAGCTATAGCTGAAATATGGCAAGCGGCGCATATCAATTTACCGATCATAGTTACGATGTAGTCGTAGTGGGAGCGGGCGGCGCGGGTTTGCGCGCGTCATTGGGGACGGCAGAAGCGGGCTTGAGCACCGCCTGCATCAGTAAAGTATTTCCCACCCGCAGCCACACAGTGGCCGCACAGGGCGGTATGAGTGCGGCATTGGGTAATATGGGGGAAGACGATTGGCGCTGGCACATGTACGACACCGTAAAGGGATCCGACTGGCTCGGCGATCAGGACTGCATCGAGTATATGTGCCGCGAAGCTCCGTCGGCGGTTGTGGAATTGGAGCATTACGGCGTGCCGTTCTCCCGCACCAAGGACGGACGTATCTACCAACGCGCGTTTGGTGGTATGACTACGCATTATGGTGAAGGTCAGGCCATGCGCACCTGCGCTGCGGCCGATCGTACCGGGCATGCCATTTTGCATACCTTGTACCAACAGTCGTTGCGGCATCGAGCAGAGTTCTATATCGAATATTTCGTTTTAGATTTAATTATGGAGAACGGCGAATGCCGTGGCGTGGTGGCGTGGTGCCTAGAGGACGGCAGCCTACATCGGTTCCGCGCAAAGCTCGTCATGCTCGCGACCGGCGGTTACGGTCGTGCCTATTTTTCCTGTACCTCGGCCCACACTTGCACCGGTGATGGCAATGGCATGGTGTTGCGTGCCGGACTGCCGTTACAAGATATGGAGTTTGTACAGTTTCATCCAACAGGTATTTACGGTTCCGGGTGTTTGATTACAGAAGGCGCCCGTGGCGAAGGGGGTTACCTCACCAATGCCGACGGCGAGCGCTTTATGGAGCGCTATGCACCGAACGCCAAGGATCTCGCATCTCGGGATGTCGTAAGCCGTTCGATGACGATGGAAATTCGTGCTGGGCGCGGTGTGGGTGCTGAAACCGATCATATTCATTTACACCTCGAGCACCTCGGCCCCGACATTTTACATGAGCGCCTTCCAGGAATTTCGGAAACGGCAAAAATTTTCGCGGGCATTGACGTTACTCGCGAGCCGATCCCGGTATTGCCTACCGTGCATTACAATATGGGCGGAATCGCGAGCAATTTCCATGGCGAAGCCGTAACCCTAAAAGGCGATGACCCCGATTACGTGGTGCCTGGGTTAATGGCGATTGGAGAGGCGGCTTGTGTGTCGGTCCACGGCGCTAATCGACTCGGCTCGAATTCGCTTCTCGATATAGTGGTGTTTGGCCGCGCTGCCGCGCATCGAGCTGCTGAAATTATTCGTCCCGATTCGCGGCATGCGCCGCTTCGTAAGGATTCGTGTCAGCTATCGATCGACCGATTCGATAAATTGCGCCACGCTACGGGTACGCTGGCCACTTCTCAAATTCGCTTGAACATGCAACGTACGATGCAGGACTATTGTGCCGTATTTCGCACCGGTGAAGTGATGCAGGAAGGCATCGAGCGGTTGCGTGAGGTATGGGACTCGATGGCACAGGTCAAGGTGACGGACCGATCGATGATTTGGAATTCCGATTTGGTGGAAACGTTGGAACTGGATAACTTACTCCGCCAAGCCTTAGTCACGATCTACGGGGCCGAGAATCGAAAAGAAAGCCGCGGTGGCCATGCTCGCGAAGACTTTCCGGATCGCGATGACAAGGAGTGGTTGAAGCACACGTTGGCTTGGTGCGACGATAGTGGCATACCGAAAATCAATTATCGACCCGTTCACCTCAATACCCTTACCGATGAAGTCAGTACGATAGCGCCAAAGGCGCGCGTTTATTGAGTCCCTCGATGCGACAGGCATATCATTATGGCTGAATTCAGATTACCGGCAAACTCCGTGGTGCGCGAAGGTAAGACCTATCGCGGTTCTGGCGGGAACGCCAACTCAAAATCGTTTGTAATTTACCGTTATGATCCCGATGTCGGCGATAACCCGAGAAGCGACCGATATGACCTGGAACTTGCACAATGCGGACCGATGGTGCTCGATGCATTGATAAAAATCAAAAGCGAAATTGATTCGACGCTGACATTTCGTCGCTCGTGTCGGGAGGGAATTTGCGGTTCCTGTGCGATGAACATCGACGGTACCAATACTCTGGCCTGTATCAAACCGATCGATGAGATCGATGGTGCCGTGAATATCTATCCCTTGCCGCATCTTCCCGTGGTGAAGGACCTGGTTCCGGATTTGACAGGTTTCTACGCACAATACGCCACCATCAAACCGTGGATGCGGACCGAGTCACGCGCGCCTCCCGATACGGAACGTCTGCAATCGGAGGATGAACGAGCGCAGCTCGATGGGTTATACGAATGTATATTGTGCGCCTGCTGCTCGACGAGTTGCCCTAGTTATTGGTGGAACGGTGATCGCTACCTCGGCCCGGCAGTACTGTTGCAGGCCTATCGTTGGATTGTCGATAGCCGTGATGAGGCCACCGGCGAGCGTCTTGACGATCTTGAAGACCCATTCCGCCTGTATCGCTGCCACACTATTATGAACTGCACCAAAACATGCCCCAAACATTTGAACCCAGCCAAGGCCATCGCCGAAATAAAGAAAGTGATGATATCGCGGCGTTGAGCCCGGTCGACAACGTCGCGAAGGCGATGCGGATTCGCTGGCGTTGTCGCCGCGGTATACGGGAACTGGATATTATCCTTACGCGATTTCTTGATTCTGAGTACAATGGGCTCACGGCCGAACAGCAGGACGCGATGGAAGTATTGCTTAGTCAACCTGACCCACAACTAATCGATTGGCTGATGCGCAAGGAGGCGCCCAGCGATGACAGCATATTCAAATTGGTCGAGCGTATTCGAGCGACCGCTAACAATCGCGCTTGACCCATCCGTTAATATCGTCGCGTTTATCGCCGTAGCTCACGGCATTATTGGCGGCGCTATTATTCTTTTTCCGATATCTGCGGCGCTGAAATTTCTGTTTATCACGATCTTGATTGTCGGCTTGTACGGCAGCTGGCGACGCTGGTGCGATACTCCTCGGCATGTCATTCTAAAAACCAATGGCCGCGTGCTCGTATATCGAAACAATATGGCGATATCCCAGTGGACTACGTTGGAATCCGTGTGGATTCATCCGTTTCTTGTAATCGTCCGGCTTCGTCACGATGATCGTCGGGTTCACTATCTGTTGGTGGCTCGCGATGCCACACGCAGTGATTCGTTTCGACGACTGCGCGCCTGGTTGCAGCGCGACTTCTCTTAACAGAGTACTAATGGTGCGTGGGGCCGGTGGGGTGCGGAACGAGTACGGTATCGGTGTGTGCAAATTCGGGATTCGCTACTGGATAATCACGCGTAAAATGTAAGCCGCGGCTCTCTTCGCGAGCCAATGCACAACGTACAATAAGATCTGCCACTACGACTAAATTGCGCAACTCGATGAGATCGTTGCTGATGCGGAAGTTTCGATAATACTCGTGGATCTCATCGGCTAATAATTTGATTCGGTGTTGCGCCCGTTCCAGGCGCTTAGTCGTCCGTACAATGCCGACATAATCCCACATCGACCGGCGCAGCTCGTCCCAGTTGTGAGAAACGACAATTTGTTCGTCGGGATCGCTGACGCGGCTCTCATCCCATTGCGGAAGATCGGTTCGCAACGCCGATGCCAATGCTTCTGAGCCGATAATGTCTTGCACCGCGGTATCGGCAAAAACCATGCACTCCAGCAACGAATTACTGGCCAATCTGTTCGCTCCATGCAATCCGGTAAATGCCGTTTCCCCAATCGCGTACAGACCGTCGATGTCGGTGCGTGCTGCAAGGTTGGTCACTACTCCACCGCATGTGTAATGCGCCGCCGGGACGACCGGTATAGGGCCTTTCGTCATGTCGAAGCCAAATTCGAGACAGCGTTCATGGATAGTGGGGAAATGTGACAAAATAAAGCTCGCGGATTTATGGGAAATATCGAGCAAAACGGAATCGAAACCGCCACGCTTCATTTCATAATCGATAGCGCGCGCGACGATATCGCGCGGCGCAAGCTCGGCCCGCTCGTCGTGGTCGGGCATAAATCGCTGCTTGGTCGGTAACAGCAATATCCCACCCTCGCCGCGCACCGCCTCTGAGATCAGGAACGACTTAGCACGGGGGTGATATAGGCAGGTCGGATGAAACTGCACAAATTCCATGTTGGCCACCCGGCAACCCGCACGCCATGCCATCGCGATACCGTCGCCCGTCGACGTATCTGGATTGCTGGTATATAGATACGCCTTCGAGGCTCCACCGGTGGCAAGCGCGACGAATTTTGCGGCGACCGTGTGGACGGTGCCGTTTTGTACATCAAGAATGTACAGTCCAAAGCAGCGATTCGCACGGTTAGCGGTGAGTTTTTCAGAGGTAATCAGGTCGATTGCAATATGATCCTCGAGGAGCTGAATACCATTATGTTCGCGGGTCTGTTGTTCGAGCGTTGTCTCGACAGCGTGGCCGGTCGCGTCGGCTGCATGTATCACCCGCCGGTGGCTATGGCCGCCCTCTTTAGTTAAGTGATAACTATCTTCGTGGTCCGGAGACGATCGGCTGAATACCACGCCGCGCCGTACTAACCAGTCGATACACTCCGGCGCTTTGCGGACCACCAGGTCGACTGTATCGGTATGGCATAAACCGCCACCCGCCGATATTGTGTCGGCGCTGTGGGATTGAAACGAATCCTCGGCGCCTAAGGCCGCGGCGATACCACCTTGGGCATATAGACTGGAGCCTTCAGACAACCTACCTTTGGCGATAAGCAACACCGACAAACCGGAGTCCGCGGCGCGCAGTGCGAGGCTTAAGCCGGCCAATCCGCCGCCAATGATGGCGAGGTCGGTGGTGTACTGTGCAGGCATCGGGTCAGGCTGTATCGGGCGCGAACGGCGATTTTACGCTATCATAACAATCCTGCCGAGCACCGGATCGCAGGCGGGCCTGACCAGCGGTTGCGAACGCGTTAATCAAAAATACACCAAAATCATTGATCGCAGGCGAACTTTATTGGGTTGCTATTGTCTTTTGGACAGGCGCCGAACGGAAGCGCAGGCGGTGTTTCGGAAGCCGATAACACATGGATGACCACAATGTGGACGAAACACTCGTGGCGCGCGTTCAGCACGGCGACAAGCGGGCGTTTGACCTATTGGTCGAAAAGTACCAGTACAAGATTGGCAATTTGGTGTCGCGTTATGTTTACGACCATGCTGAGGTGGAAGATATTGTCCAGGAGGTCTTTATCAAGGCGTACCTCGCAATAGCACGGTTTCGGGGCGATAGTGCGTTTTACACATGGCTCTATCGAATTGCGATTAACACCGCCAAAAATTACCTGGTGTCGCAGGGACGCCGGCCGCCTGGCTCCGATATCGACGCGGTCGATGCGGAAACCACTGAGGCCGGACGTAATTTGCGCGAGTCGGCGACGCCCGAGGCGAATATACTCAGTAGTGAACTAGCCAAGACCGTCGGCGCGGCGCTTCGGAATCTGCCACCGGATTTGCGCGAGGCGATCAGCCTGCGTGAGCTGGAAGGATTGAGTTACGAAGAGATTGCGATTGCTATGGACTGCCCGATCGGGACCGTACGATCGCGGATTTTCCGCGCTCGCGAGGCAATCGACAAGGAATTAAAGCCGCTATTGGACTAAGCTGAATATGACTGTCGTGGCGATAGATATCGGTTCGGTGTGCCGGGATGCCATCCGCACAAATTAACAGGTTGGTGGGTAACTGAAATGAAAGAAATGTTATCAGCGGCGATCGATTCGGAATCGTCGGAGCGGGATTTTGATGCGGTTTTGCTGGAATGCCATGCGGGCGACGAGATGCGTCGCACCTGGGGGCGATATCACTTGATCGGATCGGTAATGCGAAACGATCACGAGGTGTTCCCACGAAATGCTGCGGCTGATCTCGTTGCTCGTGTGAGCCATGCTATCCGTAGCGAACCGACCTGCCTTGCGCCACAGAGTCGGTGGGGTCTGCGACGCAATATATCCACAGCGAACGTCGTTCGATTAATAACCGGATTAGCCGTTGCGGCATCGATCGGGGGTATCGCCGTGTTTGCGCTGCAGCCGAATGCTGCCAGTGGGCCGGCCATTGCCGAGCTTGAGGCGCCGCAGAGAATGACTCGTTGGCAGACTCAACAACCGGAAATGGAAACCGATTTGAATGCGTTATTGGTTGAACATGGTGAATTCACACCTGCCTCGGGATTAAACGGACTAATGGCTTATGCAAAATTTGTCAGCTACGATACCGGTCAATAATTGCAGGCGAGTCCACATAATTGTTGGTTAATAATCGGTCCGACACACTAGCAGATCCGCGACTGAATTGGGTCCGGCATGCGCTGCTTTGTGGTGTTACAGCGATTTTGATGCTGGTAGGAACTGCCGTACATGCGCAGTCGGTGACGGATTGGTTGCGCAAGATGAATCGTGCCGCGGACGATTTGAATTACCGTGGAACATTTGTGTATGTGCATGATAATCAGATCGAAACGATGCGAGTTGCGCGCCGCACCGGCAACGGTGTAACCCAAGAACGCTTATTCGCATTAAATGGGGCGGCCCGCGAAATTCTACGGGATCAGCAGCGTGTTTGGTGTTTTTTGCCGGACAAGAAAATGGGAGTCCATCAGTACCGCCAAGCCAGCGACAAGACATTTCCTCGGATTCTGCCCCGTGACATCGGCGAGTTGGTGGAGAACTATTCACTTGAACTCGGGGCGCACGAGCGGGTGGCCGATCGCGACACGCAAGTCGTGAAAATCGTTCCGCAGGATGAATATCGCTACGGTTATAATCTGTATATAGATAACAGTACTGGACTGTTATTACGTGCAGAATTACTGGACGCACAGGGCACGCCGATCGAGCAGTATATGTTTGTGGAGATCGACATCGGTGGGGTGATTGACGATAGCCAACTTGAGCCGAGAACGCCGCGGGCGGATTTGGTATGGGTGGGTGATCAGACCGATGAGCAACCCGTTGCGAGCTCTGATTTACGTTGGGTAGTAACGGATGTTCCGAACGGTTTCATGTTGTCCCGGCATATTCGACGGTTATCGCCGATGCGAAATCAGCCGGTTGAACATCTGGTATACTCAGACGGTCTTGCGGTCGTGTCGATATTTGTCGAAAAGAAAATGAGTGACAGCCAAAGCGAAATACACGGATTGAGCCGTATGGGGGCTGTGCATGCATTCGGGACGATGGTGAATGAGTACCAAATTACCGTCGTCGGTGAGGTTCCGGGCGCGACAGTGGACCGAATGGGAATGTCGGTCGCTATGAAGTGAAAATCGAAGATACCGTATGTTGGCTACGATGTGTTAGGTGTACACTGTTAAAGTTCCTGATTATCGTTGCTGTTGTGGTGACGGCGCCTGCCGGTGCCGAAACGTTGCCGGATTTCGCAACATTGGTGGCGGAAAACTCGGTTGCGGTCGTTAATATCAGTTCTGATCTGGGCAATAAAATCAGTGCGGCACCGCCAGATCTGAACCTGCCCGATTTACCCAAGGACAGTCCGTTTCACGATTTCCTGAAACGTTTTCTTGATGAAATGCCGCAGTCGCGACCGTCTCGGTCGCTCGGTTCCGGGTTCGTAATTTCAAGCGATGGATACATTTTGACCAGCGCGCATGTTATCGCTGACGCGAAGAGTATTAATGTTCGATTTTCTAATCGCCTGGAGAAGAAGGCGGTAATCGTCGGTAGGGACCGTCGTAGTGATGTGGCATTACTAAAAGTCGAAGCTGAGACGAAATTGCCGATCGTGCGCATTGGTGATCCGGACAAATTAAAAGTCGGAGAGTGGGTACTGGCGATCGGCTCGCCGTTCGGATTTGAAAGTTCGGCCACTGCCGGAATTGTCTCCGCGAAGGGGCGGAGTTTGCCAAATGAAAACTATGTGCCTTTCATACAGACTGACGTGGCCATTAATCCGGGAAACTCAGGTGGGCCGCTATTCAATCTTGCGGGCGAAGTGGTCGGCATCAACGCGCAGATATATAGTCAAACCGGTGGTTTTATGGGATTGTCCTTCGCAGTACCCATCAATATCGCGATTCGAGTCGCTGATCAGCTGAAGGCGGACGGTCAGGTCAAACGCGGTTGGTTGGGGGTCGCGATTCAGGAAGTGAATCAGGAATTAGCAGAATCTTTCGGCATGGCGCGCCCCCACGGCGCACTAGTTTCTGAAGTTCTGGCGGATAGCCCTGCGGAACAGGCTGAGATTCGCAATGGAGATATCGTTGTCGAGTTTGGCGGCAATCGGATTTTCCGTATGTCGGAACTACCGCCGCTGGTCGGTCGAACTCCGATTGGTGAAAGCGTCGAAATTACGGTGATTCGTGACGGTATGTCGCTGCAAATGGACGTCGTGGTCGGTGAGTTACCACGTGAGGTGATGCAGCTGGCCCATAGTGATGTACCAACCGATAACCCGCATGCTTTGTTAGGATTAACACTTCGTAATTTGACTGCAAGTGAACGCCAGGAATTGGAGTTAGATTCCGGAGTGATCGTAACCGCAGTGGATGAAGGGGCCGGCAAACAAGCGGGAATTCGCGTTGGTGATCTGTTGCTGCAGTACGATGGGAAACCGATTGTACATACGGACGACTTCAGGACGAAAATTGACCAGCAAGCCAAAGGGCAGTCAGCGCCGGTGTTGATTCGCCGTGGTGGCCGATCACTTTTTCTCGCATTACGGACCGACTGAAAAGCCCAATCCAGGAGCGACAACACCTATCCCGGCGTGCTCAAAACCGGTAAGATCACGCCCGCCCAGGACTGCCGCTGCCCCTTTGGGCCGCAGCATTCGCCAATTACCGATCTTCCAGGAACCTCACAGATTAGTGGCCGTATTCGCCGCCTTCGTTCGAGACATCGAGGGTTATTCTGCCGAGCACAGTGACGCATTTTCGACCAGCGCGGCCCGGAGACAACGGATTCCCCGTTGCGATTGGACATGACCGCAAGCGGCATCCCGCAGACGCATATCCGAAATCTTGCCATCATCGCCCACATCGATCATGGAAAGTCGACACTCGCAGACCGATTTATTCAACATTGCGGAGGTTTAAGCCAACGCGAGATGGGGAATCAAGTGTTGGATTCGATGGAGCTTGAACGCGAGCGGGGAATTACCATTAAAGCTCAAAGTGTCGCGCTCGACTTCCAGAGTAACTCCGGTGAGCACTACCGCCTAAATTTTATCGACACACCAGGCCACGTGGATTTCGCCTATGAGGTATCACGTTCGCTGACCGCCTGCGAAGGGGCGATATTGGTGGTCGATGCGGCACAGGGTGTCGAAGCCCAGACCGTCGCCAATTGTTATGCGGCCGTTAATCTTGGTTTGGAGCTGATACCGGTACTGAATAAAATAGATTTGGCGGCGGCCGATCCACAGCGGGTCTGTCAGGAGATCGAAGAAGTCATCGGTATCGACTGTAGCAATGCTGTGGCGGTAAGCGCAAAGACCGGATCGGGGGTGGCCGAACTTCTGGAGGCGATCGTATCACATCTGCCGCCTCCACAAGGCGAGCCGGAGGCGCCACTGAAAGCGCTAATAATCGATTCAAGGTTTGACAATTATCTTGGCACTATATCGCTAGTAAGAGTTGTCGACGGACAACTCTCGAGCGGACAGAGAATTCGATTGATGGCGACTGCTAGCGAGCATGTCGTGGAAGAGGTCGGTGTGTACACTCCGAAACGTAGACGTGAGTCGCGATTAACCTGTGGTGACGTTGGCTATGTGATCGCCGGTATCAAGACGGTCCGAAGTGCCCGTGTTGGCGATACGATCACGGATGCGAAATTTCCGACGTCTGAACCGCTACCAGGTTTTCAACGTATTAAACCACAGGTATTCGCTGGCCTTTATCCGATTAATAACGTTGACTACGAGGCATTCCGCACGGCGTTGGAGAAACTCAACTTGAACGATGCCGCCCTGCAATATGAGCCGGAAACATCAGACGCTCTAGGGTTGGGATTTCGATGTGGGTTTCTCGGTATGTTGCATATGGAGATTATCCAGGAACGACTTGAACGCGAATACGGACTGGAGCTCATTACTACCGCGCCATCGGTGGTGTATGAAATCAGTCTAACCGATGATCGGACTATCGAGGTGCACAATCCCGCTCAGTTACCGGAAGTATCTCGGATCAGGGAGATCCGCGAACCCATAATCGAGGTGCAGATTCTTACCCCTCCGAATTATGTCGGTGCGGTTCTCTCGCTTTGTATTGAGCGGCGCGGGGTTCAGCAAAATATGCAGTTTCATGGCCGTCAGGCGGCGATTCGTTTTTTTATGCCCCTTAGCGAAGTAGTTTTCGATTTTTTCGACCGATTAAAATCCATTACTCGCGGATACGGATCCCTGGATTATGAATTTGTGGAGTATCGGGCCGCAGCAATGCAGAAGGTCGATATCCTTATCAACGGTGATCGGGTCGATTCACTGTCGGTATTGGTGCACAAAGAACAAAGCCAGTATCGGGCGCGTGCACTGGTCAAGCGCATGCGGGAGCTGATCCCGAGGCAAATGTACGACGTGGCAATCCAGGCCAGCGTCGGCGGCAAAATTATTGCGCGGGAGACGGTAAAGGCGTTGCGCAAAAACGTCACCGCGAAGTGTTACGGTGGGGATATTACGAGAAAGCGTAAGCTCCTCGAAAAGCAAAAGGCGGGGAAAAGACGTATGAAACAGATAGGTTCGGTCGAGATCCCGCAGGCCGCGTTTCTTGCAATGCTTAAAGTAGAAGGAGATTAGCCTTGGATTTTTCCCTGATTTTGTTTATAGCGCTCTGCATCGCAGGCGTAATTTGGTTGTGGGACATTATGTTTTCTGCGGCGAAGCGACGTCGAATCGCGCCTATGGTTGGTGATGAACAGATTGCCACTGAGCCGACAAGCGCCGGTATCGTTAAAGAGCAGACCTATAGGGAGCCGCTTTTAGTAGAATATTCTAAAGCGTTTTTCCCAGTAATCTTGCTGGTATTCCTGCTTCGATCTTTCGCGGTGGAGCCGTTCCGGATTCCGTCTGGGTCGATGTTGCCTAGCCTGCAAATCGATGACTATATTTTGGTCAATAAATTCAGCCTCGGAATACGACTTCCGATCCTGCACAGCAAGAGTATAGATATCGGCACACCGTCTCGCGGCGACGTCATGGTGTTTCGTTACCCCAAGAAGCCGGCATTAAACTATATTAAAAGGGTAGTAGGCCTGCCGGGGGATACTGTAGTTTACCACGATAAGAACTTGAAAATTAATGGAAAAAAGATACTTCAGCATCCCGAGGGCGAGTATCTCCTAGGGCAAGTCGGTCAGCATCGAACGGTAACTTCCAAGCGCTCGGAACAGTTGGACGATGTGCGTCACGATATACTGGTGAATAGTACACGGCCTGACCTCAGAGTTCACGAATATCGTGTACCGGAGGGCCATTATTTTGTAATGGGCGATAATCGCGACTACAGTAGTGATAGTCGGATATGGGGTTTCGTCCCGGAGTCGCATATCGTTGGCAAAGCATTTTTTATCTGGTTCAGTTGGGATACGGCGAACGGGGGCGGAATCGCGTGGCAACGAATCGGCAATAGAATTCAGTAACAGAAAATCGGGCCGGTCGGCCATAGTCGTTAATATGACAGAGGACTTGAGTATGCGTAATCAAAGTGGCCTTTCAATTTGGGCATTATTGACCGTTGGCGCCGTAATAGTATTTTTTGCATTGTTGGGAATGAAACTGACGCCATTGTACATAGATAATTTGAAGCTCCGCGATGGGCTAAAGGAATTGTCGGAAAGGACGACGTTTCATACGATGACCCGAAATCAGATGAGGAATAAACTCTACGAGACGCTTTACGTCGACAATGCTCATAAAGTTGTTGATCTTAAGAAGATTTTTCATGTTGAAAAAACCAAAACCGATATTATCATATCTCTCGATTATGAGCGGATTGAGCATCTTGCATTTAATATCAGCGCATTATTGGATTTTGAGAACTCAGTGACAGTTCCGCTGCCGTGAAATGACTGATTTGAGTGCGTTGCAATCCGAGCTGAACTACCAGTTCTCGGATTCAGCGTTATTGCGAATCGCATTGACGCACTGCAGTTACGGTGCAGATAATTACGAGCGACTCGAGTTCTTAGGGGACGGATTATTCAATTTCGTTGTAGCGGACGCGCTTTTCGCCGCGCACCCCACTGCCGCGGAAGGTATATTGAGTCGACTTCGAGCCGGTGTTGTGCAGAAACAGTCCCTTGCCCAGCAGGCGCGGCGCTTATGTCTTGGTGATTATTTGTTCCTGGGGTCCGGCGAACTCAAAAGCGGAGGCTACGATCGCGACTCGATCCTGGCCGATTGCTTGGAAGCGATAATCGGCGCCGTGTATCTAGATGGTGGTTTCGCCGCGGGACGGGATTTCGTGCTCGCGCAGTTCAACGACACGCTATCGAAATTGTCGCCGGACTCACCCCTCAAAGACCCAAAAAGCCGGCTGCAGGAGT
>CAXMMZ010000107.1:0-1692 GCA_964194565.1 Arenicellales bacterium | reverse complement strand
GTGCCACAAAATACACACCGCCGCGGCATCAGGATTTCTTCAATCTGGCTCAATCGCATACCGACAATTTCAACCCGTTGATCCTTTCGGTGCGCTGTGCGAATTGGCGCGATACGCGGACAAAGCTGGTAACGTGGAACGATGAATTCGGCAACGCACTTTTCCGCTCTTCGTAGTATTGATGTGCGTCGCCGATTCGATCGGGCCGCTGATAAATTCGAAGAATTCGACTTCGTTCACTCGGTGACACGCGAAGGTTTGCTTGCTCGGCTCGAACCGATGGTCGTCGAAGCGAAGACAGTCGTTGACCTTGGCAGTGCCACGGGATCCGCATGCAAACCACTCGCAAAGAGGTTTCGACACGCACATATCATCGCGCTTGACCTGTCGGCCAGCATGTTGCAGCAAGTTCGCCACAAGCAATCGTGGCTCACCAAATATTCGTTGCTACACGCAAATGCGACCGCGATTCCGCTGGCGGATCAGAGCGTCGACGTTGTGTTCGCAAATCAGTTGCTGCCCTGGATCGATGCTTCGGCAACAATGTTCGCGGAGGTTGCGAGAATTCTCCGGGAAAATGGCTTGTTCCTGTTCGCGACCCTCGGCCCGGACAGTTTGTCCGAGTTACACCAGGCGTGGCGAAGCGCCGATACGGGCGCGCATGTGAATCGTTTTCCCGACATGCATGATATCGGTGACGAAGCCATTCGTGCGGGGTTGACAGATCCGGTACTCGATGTCGATCACCTGTCCGTCACGTACCAGAATGCCGGTGCATTGTTCCGCGACCTGACTGGCTGCGGCGCCCGCAACAGCCTCGCGGATCGTAGCCGCACACTGGTCAGCAAGGCCCGCTTTGATACCATGACCGCAGCCCTTGAGCAGCATCGCAAAAACGGCACCATCGAACTCGATCTTGAGCTAATCTATGGCCATTGCTGGGGCGCAGGCCCTCGATCCGGTGACTCTGAAGTCCGGATCGATCCAGGCCAAATCGGCCGTCGAACGTAACGCTTTGTAATATAAGGAACAACGAGTGAGTGTAAATATTGAGGCCTATGTCGACTGGCGAGATTATTACGAGCTGACCAAACCACGTGTCGTCATGCTGATCGTCTTCACGGCGATTGTTGGTATGTTTCTGGCTGTACCGGCCTGGCCTGGTCTTACGCCACTCGTATTCGGCACGATCGGCATCGGTATGGCGGCGTCGGCGGCTGCTGTGTTCAATCACGTTCTGGATGCGCGCATCGATATTCACATGTTGCGTACTCGCGGTCGGCCATTGCCGCAAGGCCGGGTATCGGAGAGTGCAGCGCTAAATTTCGCCTCGGCCCTGTGCGTGATTGCGATGATCATTCTGTGGTTTTTCGTTAACCCGCTGACGGCCATACTCACCTCCGCTTCCATGATCGGCTATGCCGTCGTCTATACCGTGTATCTGAAGCGCGCGACACCGCAGAACATCGTCCTCGGTGGTGCCGCCGGCGCAGCGCCGCCGGTTCTTGGTTGGACTGCAGTCACCGGCGAAATTCATAGCAGTGCCTTGTCGCTATTTCTCATTATCTTTTTGTGGACACCGCCGCATTTTTGGGCGCTGGCGATCGCCAGGAAAGATGAATATGCCAAGGTCGGCATACCGATGCTGCCCGTCACTCACGGCGAAACCTACACACGTATCAACATACTTTT
>CAXMMZ010000106.1:0-5967 GCA_964194565.1 Arenicellales bacterium | reverse complement strand
CGGTGACTCACCCGGGGCAAAATCCAACTCATCGAAAAATGCCGTGTCCACCATCCCCGGATTAATGAGTGCGACCCGTACACCGCTGGCGGACGCTTCCTGCCGCAAAGCTTGGCAAAAGCCCCGAATCGCAAACTTCGTAGCGGTATACACGGTGCCGCGGCGGCCACCCGCGAGTGCGGCCTCCGAACCGATCAAAATCAGGTCCCCGGCACCGCGCGCCTTAAAGGTAGGCAGCACGGTACGGGCCAAATACATCTGCGCCGTGACATTGAGATCCACCAACTCGCGTATCTGCGCATAGGAGAACTCCTCCAAAGAGCCGAAGCGCCCCGCACCCGCGCACAACACCACTCCCTTGATTCGAGACAACTCACTGTGCAGCGCGGCCAAACGCTCCGGTAATGCATCGAGATCCGCGAGATTGCACGACACCGGTCGAAACGCCGGATGGGCAATGTTCAATCGTGCTTGGTCACGGCCCAACCCCATAACCCGGTGGCCGCGTTCCAATAACGCTATGGCAACTGCATAACCGATTCCAGAACTCGCGCCGGTCACGAGATAGGTGTCGACGTTATGTCTCATGCGCAACAAATGCTATGCGGCGAATAGCGCGGAGTCCGGCACATACTCACATATTTGGTTGCGGCAAAAGTCGTACATTTCATTCTCCAGATCCTGCCGGTAGCTGACCAAGCCATCGGCATTCTCGAACGGACCCGCGAACAGCGGTTCATCGGGGTATAAACGTAGAATGTTTTTAAAATACGCGCGCGGCATACGAAACGGCCCGATGCTAACCGAATGCAGCGCATCGCAATCCACTTGACCGAAAATCTGTATGAACATATCTCGATACAGGGCCTCGTAGTTCGTTTCGTAAATCAACGGATCGAACCGCAAACCGATGCGCCAGCCGTGACGTTGCAGGCGAACCATCGCCGCAATGCGTTTATCCACGCTCGGCACTCCGTGTTCCAAGCGCCGGCTTAGCGCTTGGGGTGTAAAACTAAATGCCACTACGGCATTCGATATTGCCTCAACCATTAGCAGCTCACGAATTTGGGTGCTTTTGGTGCGAATCTCCAAGCGCGCGTTAGGACGCTCCGCGAAAAACGGTAAGGTGTGTTTGATGAAACCACTGACCGGTTCGAGAGCCAAGCTGTCACAGTCATATCCCGAAAAAAACCAGACCGGTTCCCCGGCGAATGTATCTAATTGAGTGTCGATGGTGGTAAGAAAATCTTCGTAATTCACAAACAACACATAGTTGGCGGATCGATACATGCCTTGCAAAAAACAATACCGGCAATCATACAAGCAATTCATCATATGCGAAAAATAAAAGTTGTGCCGGCCACCGATGCCGTATCCCTCCGGAGCCGGCAATACCAAACCATCGAACTTATGCGCCAATATCAGGCTCGGTCTTTTTTTTTGCGCTCGGAAATTCTGCGAACGCGGATTAAACACCTCGGTGTATCGCTCGCAACGAATTACCGGCAACGATGCAAACCGTTGCGTGATTTTCTGTACGCGCGGCAGCGATCGCACCGCGTCCTCGACGTATAGCGCTGCGATCACGATTCGCTCGTCAGCACAATCGGTAACGCATCAACGCGCCGCTCGATACACTGCAACGCACCCGCACCGTCACGGGACCCTGCCAACTCCGAATCCCACAACTCGGTATCGGCCGCTAGCAGCGACCACCGCCACAGCGCCTTTCGCAAGCGGTGTCGTTGCGACACGGTGAAGTGCCAACGTTCGGTAAACGCATCGATATCGGGTTGTTGTGCCATAAGCGCTTCGCTGCAACGCTCTTCGGCTTGCAATTGCGACACGATATCGGCAATTTCTGGAACGCGCGGTGCGATCAGCGACTCGACGTCATCGTGACGAAGCACGTCCACAGGAGATTCGAGATTATCCGAAACCACTTTGCAACAGTGCACCAATTCGGCGCTACTGAAGCGTGTCGCGATCGGGTAAAACCCCGCACTTTCCATATCGTATGCGGCCGCACTGTGGTAGCAGTTCTCGATGCGGTCGACACAGATAAGTTCGGCGCCTACACAGGGCGCTTGGATCGTCTGAGATGGATACCATGATCGACCGCTCGCTGCATCGGTAATACGGTGCGTGCGTACCATACTGCCCAAGGGCAATGAGGCGTGGCCGGCTATGCCGACATTGAGCCACCCGCTACGTGAGTTGGCTCCGGAGACCACATGCAGATAGGCCGTCGCCGCCGCCGCGCGCACTTTACCGATACCGCTTACAATTAACCGAATATCGCTATCGGCGTCGGAGAATACCGAAAATGCGCGGTGCTCGGCGCAACCGCGCAATGAATATCGGTCAATCAGCGGCCGGGCTTCGGCCAGTAGCGCTACAACGAAGTGCATGAAGTCACCGGCGCATTGGCGGTGTCCAGTAAGCCCGTGTAGCGCTGCATTTTCTCACGATAATTGCGCACCGATTCATGCCGGCCGCGCTTCTCCGCACCTTGCAGGTAAACCGCGATCTTCTGCAGCAACATTTGTAACGCGGCTACACGATCGCCTGGCGCCAAATACGGCGCGTCGACGATTTTCTCCAGCGCCTTAATGCGAAACCCGTCCATCGCTTCATAGCGGCGCGACAACTGATCGGCGTGGCCGCCGTATTTCACCGCCAACGCCGTGTCTATGAATTGCACTGGGTAACGGGCACATAACCTGAGCCACAGATCGTAATCTTCACACGCCGGTAATGTTTCGTCGAATAAGCCGATGTCGGCAAAGACATCACGATGGATCAGTACCGACGACGGCGAGATTGCGCACAACGGCAAACATTGCTGAAATATCCAGCCTCCGAATTTTCTATGTTTGTGTTTTGGATTCACACGCTGACCGCTGCGAACCCATATTTCGTTGCAATGACTGACCCTATACTCGGGTGCCGAGTGTAACTCCGCCAATTGATGTTCGAGCTTTGTCGGTAACCATTCGTCATCCGAATCGAGAAACGCGATCCAGGTGCCCCAAGCCGCTTCAATGCCGCGGTTACGGGCACGACTCACACCGCAGTTGGCCTGACGAACGTAGGACACCTGCGGATAATGATCGGCAACAAGTTGCGGCGTCGCATCGGACGAGCCGTCATCGACGACGATAATTTCACTGGCCGCGTGGGTTTGCCGCAACACCGAATTGAGCGCTCGGGCCAGACATTCGCCGCGATTATAGGTCGGGATAACGACGGATACAGGCAAAAACCCTAAGTCGCAACCGGGAGCATTCGACATTAGCGTTTGCCCGTCTGGCCGCGCAAGCGCCAGTTAACGGTATTGCGGTCGCACTCCGCGCCCCAGGCCGAATTAAGTGCGGGCCATAACTCCATTAACGGATCGACCTTGTGGGCGGCGATGTACCGCTGCGTAGCCGACCAAGTGCGCAAATAATTCACGAATGTTTGCAGGTTCCACTCGCATTCAATAAACAAAGCGGGGATCGTTATGGCCTCGAATGGAAACTCGATCGTGCGGTAGCCAGTTTCCACCAAGCTGCGTTGCGGTGGCCAATAGGGGCCGACGATGTCGTCGTAGAACGTCTTCACGATGGCGTCGACTTCCTCATTCACGCGGCATCCGGAGTACGTCCAAATACTGCAAATTCCACCCGGCACCAGTACCCGCTGCGCTTCCGCGAAAAACTGGGACAAGTCAAACCAGTGAGCAGCTTGGAACGCGGTAACGGCATCGACCGATGCCGCGTCGAGACCGGACTGCTCCGCCGCCGCAAGCCGATACTCGATGCGTGGATCAGGTGTTGCATGTTGCAGTTGCGGTGCGCTTATATCGGTCGCTACGACCTTTTGGAAATGCTCCGCCAATCCTTGGGCGGCCTGTCCGCTACCGGTGCCACAATCCCACACGCAACGCTGCGCCGGCACGTTGTCGGCGATAAATCGAAATAATTCCGGCGGGTAGGTCGGCCGGTATTCAACATAACTCGCAGCATGACCGGAAAAATAATCCGCCACTGGATCAACCGACGAGTTCGGATTCGATATGAATTTCCGAAGTCAAAGTACGGTGCACCGGACACCGGTCGGTGATTTCCGACAAATGCTCGCTCACTGCACGGCCGATTCGCGACGCCGCGACGCTATCTTTAGAGCACGTAAAGCAATGCGCGAACAGCGCGTAGGTCGTGGTCGGCGCACCCTCGGGAATACGTAAACGACCATCCAATCCGAGACCGCCGGCCGATTCAAAACGGACTTGCTGGGTTCGCGACATAATATTTTCCCGCTACAACAATTCCCCCACTCCATCGCGTTCTTGTTGTAGCTCAGCGGCGGTCGCATCCATCTTACTGCGGCTGAATGCGTCGATTTCCAAGCCCTGCACGATCTCGTATTTACCGTTGCTACAGGTGACGGGGAACGAATAAACGAGGTCGGTCTCGATGCCATAGCTGCCGTCGCTCGGTATCGCCATACTCAACCAATCGCCCGCAGCGCTACCGCCGACCCAGTCCCGCATATGATCGACCGCAGACGACCCGGCCGACGCGGCGCTCGACGCACCACGCGCTTTAATAATGGCCGCACCGCGTTGCTGCACAGTCGGAATAAATTCGTCGCGCACCCAGGATTGATCGACCTGGTCCACCGCCGGTTGGCCATTGATGGTGGCGTGATTGATATCGGGATACTGGGTGGCAGAATGATTACCCCAGATCGAGATCTTGCGAATATCGGTCGCGTGACAACCGGTTTTAGCGGCAAGCTGACTCAATGCGCGATTGTGATCAAGCCGCGTCATGGCGGTAAACTGCGACGCATCGATCCCCGGTGCGTTCTTTAACGTAATCAACGCATTGGTGTTAGCCGGATTGCCGACAACAAGCACTCGGATGTCGCGGCTCGCGGTCGCATCGATGGCTTTGCCTTGCGCGGAAAAAATTTGCGCATTGGCGTGCAACAGATCTTTGCGTTCCATGCCGGGTCCGCGTGGGCGTGCACCCACCAGCAACGCGAACTCAGCATCGGCGAAAGCTGTTTCGACATCGTCGGTAGCGACGATCGACTGTAATAGCGGATAGGCACAGTCCTCCAACTCCATAGCAACGCCGCGTAACGCATCCATGGCCGGGGGGATCTCCAATAATTGCAGAATGACGGGTTGCTCAGGACCCAACATCTCACCCGCTGCGATCTTGAACAATAACGCGTAACTGATCTGTCCCGCCGCTCCGGTGATGGCAACACGTACCGCTGGTTTCATAGCAATGCCTCCTATTTCAATCGTCGCGCGCGCGCTGCCGGTATTGGCCTGTGCACCGAGCCGAAAATGGCGTCGCAGTGTAACGGTAATACGCCACGCAAACCAGACACGGGCGCACCCGCGCGACACCACCGTTCACGGTCAGCGTCTTAACTCTGACCAAATGTTTTACCGCCGCTACTCAAATACGTGAGTTCCTCCGGGCCGGAATCGCGGCTGAGAACAGCGTTACGATGCGGGAATCGGCCGAATCGAACCACGATATCGCGATGCTCCACCGCGTATTCACGACTGCCGTTCAAATATCGTCGAAACTCCGGCGGCGCCGTCTGCGCGAGTTCGGTAAACAATTCCACCGACCGCTCCTGCAACGCCAACTCTTCGCTGTGCTGCAACGGCATATACGCGAAACTGCGTTGTATACAGCTCAACTGTTGATCACCGCCCGTATCCCGTAATTCGACGCACTGCCGCGAAGCGTACTGGTCATAAGCAAACGCCTCCGCGCCGCCGCGGTATATATTGCGCGGAAACTGATCAAGCAGCACGATCAACGCGAGACGGCTACTCGGAACCAGCTCCCATTGCGCCAGGTCGCCACGGGCGGCCGCGTGCAACAGCGTTTCGAATCGATTGCAAATCTCGGCATCGAAGTTCGAGTCCGGTTTATACCAACGGGCACGTTG
>CAXMMZ010000105.1:0-1514 GCA_964194565.1 Arenicellales bacterium | reverse complement strand
ATTTGCCGCAGTATTTGGATTGACGTAGGGCGGCATGAGGCGAAGCCGAACGCCGCCGAAGGGTTACGGCTACCCATGAAACCATAACGGCGGTTATCGCTGCGCTCTAACCGCCCTACCACTATCCACCCACTCGGAATCCGTATTAATTTCGCGCACTGATTTCATTAATTGACGCGATGGACGCATCCGCGAGCGGAGCGATTTCCGCATCGGCGCCAGCGCCACCGGTTATCGCGATCGCGTGCGCGCCGGCTTCGCGTGCCATGCGTAAGTCACCAATAGTATCGCCGACCATCGCAACCTTGCGGGTGTCGATATCGGCCGATGCGGCCAATTCACGCAATACGCGCGGGTCGGGCTTGCGGGTGTCGGCATCGTCACCACACTTTATATCGATCAATAGGTGCCGTACGCCGAGTAGTTGCAGGGTCTGTTCAGTGCCGGCACGACTGTCGGTGGTGGCCACGGCGATTTTGACGCCGTGTGCCCCGAGCGCATGGAATACCGCTTTCACGTTACCCCGTGGCACTATGAGATCGGCGGTCGGTGGGTTTTGCAGCGCCAGGCAGAATGTGGTGCGGACATGGTCCATGGCCTCGTGCCAATCGGTTCCGTATTGACAAACTACACTGGCCGCGATGACGCCGAGTTCTTCGATCGGCGCGGTGCTGAAGGGGCCGTTACTGCAGGTGCGGCGTGCGGCAGCGTCATATCCGAGCGCTTTGTAAATGTTGCTGCGTAGTGTGTCGTTACCGTCGATTTGAGCGATCAATGCATCGACACCCAATTCGGCACGCTGACTCCATAAGTGATGGAAGTCGATCAACGTGCCGTCTTTGTCGAATACAATGAGTTCGACATCGATGCAGATGCTGTCAAACATTACCGCCGCCATCGCAGTATCGCTTAGCCCGGATAATTCATGAAGGGTTCGGACTTCAGGGGAGATCGGGCTAAGGAGTCGGTGCGATCGTCCGCGGATGCATAGCCGTAGCTATGGATCAAGGAGGATCGTGCCGAATACGACGTCCGATTTTTTCTGAATTCGAACAGGACAAAATGTGCGGCGGCCCCGTAACCTAAAACACAGGGCAACCGCTTCAACAATTGAGAAGATTTGTGGTCCATGGCCCGCCTTCGTGAAATATTCGGGCTGATACTCCAACAAGCTAGGATTGATGGAGTACTGACCCGACTCGTTTGACAGTGTTTAACGGTCGAGCCATAGTCCGCCCGGCATTTCACCGATGATCCACTCGAAGCAACGATAATAGTGACACTGCCATGACCGAAACCCGCGACCCCTGGCTGCTGACTCCCGGTCCGTTAACCACTTCTGCGACGGTCAAGGCCGCGATGCAGCACGATTTTGGTTCACGAGATAAGCGATTTATTGCCATCAATCGGCGCATCCGCGAGCGGTTGCTGGACATCGCCGGGGTGCGCGATACACACGTATGCGTCCCGGTTCAGGGCAGCGGCACGTTCGCGGTCGAGGCGACAATCGGCAC
>CAXMMZ010000104.1:0-4282 GCA_964194565.1 Arenicellales bacterium | reverse complement strand
CTGAAAAAAGCTCGGCCAACCCGTGCCGCTATCAAACTTCGTTGCCGCTTCGAACAGCGGCAATTCACACCCCACACACGCATATATACCGTCGCGATGCTCGTCATTCAGCGGGCTCGTGAATGGCCGCTCGGTGCCCTCTTTGCGTAATACCTTATACTGTTCCGGAGTAAGTAGCTCTCGCCATTCGGCATCGCTGCGCTCAATCAATTCAATAGCGGTATCTGCCATACTTACTCGCTCCTTCGCAACCAATCGGGAAGACAATAAGGATACGCCACCCACACCCAGTAGCGCTAAGACTATTCGTCTATTCATGTGCTGCCTCCTATCGTTAGCTTCGGCTTAATCGTGTATTCCAAGATATTAGAGATGATCAGCGAGTCCGAGTTCCCGGAACTCCCACAGGATTAACGTTTGGTAATCTGATAGCAATTACCATAGAAATTCGCCACCGACTTGGACATTTCCGGTTTTGCCGCTTATCCTAGTAAAATACCTGTGCCTAATTCTAGGCGGGCCGGCCCGAGAATGCCAGCTGATACCAGGATTCTTCGATTCAATACACGAGTTCACACGGCATCACCGAAATTCGAACCGGGCTGAGTATTTAAAAAGTCATCACCAACCGAAGCCCGGAATCGATCGCCCCGCACCATTGCTAAATTTCATCGCCGAGTCACTATCCCGGTCCGCTTTGCGCTTGTGCATTGTAGCGGCGACGACTATCGCACCGACCGCGGCGACCGCCCATAACCCCTGGATTCTAGTGGATACCGACAGCGCCACGCTCTCGGTAATGCGTGGTCATGAGGTCATAGAGTCCTACCCCGATTTGGCCATCGGCCGAGGCGGCGTATCCGAGCGCCGAACCCGTGGCGACGACAGCACCCCACTTGGGGAGTTCCGTGTGGTGGAAGTTAGGACCGATAGCAACTATCACCGCTTTTACCTGTTCGATTTCCCCAACAACGAACACGCCAATAGGGCCTGGAATGACGGCCGGATCGACCTTGTGACCTACGACACGATTGTCAGAGCCGTGAACAACCACCGCCTTCCCCCGCAAAACACAGCGCTCGGCGGGAACTTGGGCATCCACGGCCTGGGGGACGCTGACCCGGGTATCCATAGCGCGTTTAATTGGACCAATGGCTGCATCGCATTGACTAATGAACAAATTGATGCATTATCGCCCTGGCTACGGGTTGGTACAAAGGTAGTTGTGCAGTAGTATTGGCGCCGGCTTATCGTTTCAACCTTGCTGGTTACGTAACTTGTTCATTATTCTGACGGAGGTAAAAAAATGCATTACAAACCCTTAATGGCAGTCGGACTGCTGGTCGCGGTAGTCACTGCCAGCGGCTGCGCCACGACCAAACAGATCAACGAAGTCCGTGCAATAGCTGAACAAGCGAGCCAGGACGCCGCCAATGCGCAGCAAACGGCGAGTGATGCGCTAGCCCAAGCGCAACAGGCGAATCAAACTGCCGCCCGCGCTGAGCAGAAGGCCGACGAGGCGCTGAGTACGGCCCAGGAATCGGACGAGAAGATCGAAAGAATGTTTAAAAAAGCGATGCAGAAGTAATCGGCTACTGCCTTTTAGCGTCGGCCACGCGCCGCCCGGCCACGGGTATCGGAATGCCGGTCGACGCACGGCTAAGTTGGATGGCCCGGCGTACATCAATCCTGTAGCCGGGCTGTTCTCGTTCTAGGTCCAGAATTGCTCGCGCGAGCGGCGTGAGATTCTCCGGCTCAGTACGTGGCGCGTCGCCGAACGGTGGGTGCGCTTCCAGGTACAATTCGCCAAAATGCCAGCCGACCTTATACGGTTGGTGCACGATTCGCACCGGCACATCGACCGCCACCCGCGTAAATAACGCCTCGATATCGCTCGGGTAAAGCCGCACACAACCGTGCGTGACCCGCATACCAATACCGTTAGGTCGGTTCGTACCGTGGATCAAATAGCCCGGCAAGCCAAGCTGCAATGCGAATTTTCCAAGTGGATTTTCGGGACCCGGCGGAACTACTGCGGGCAGGTAGTCGCCGTCAGCCGCATGCTCGGCCCGAATCGATTCGGGTGGGCGCCACGTCGGATCAACCTTCTTGGCAACGATCCGTGTTAAACCTAGCGGCGTCTCCCAGTCACCACGGCCGATGCTTAGGGGATAGGTGATGACCTCTCGCGTGCCGTCAGGTGCCGGTTTCGGATAATAGTACAGGCGCATTTCCGGCACATTCAAGACGATACCTTCGCGCGGCCCGCTTGGCAGTATGTAGCGTGTCGGCAGCATTACCTGAGCACCCTCACCGGGCAACCATGGGTCGACTTCGGGATTCGCGAGGACAAGTTCGTCGAACCCAACTCGGTAGCGGAGCGCGATATCCGAGAAGGTGTCGGCTGCCGTCGCTGTCATGACCTGAGTCCGACCGATGACCGACTGATCGATGGGGGGCAGAATATACGTTGCGGCGTGTAGGCTGGCGGGCAGCAGCAGTGACAACGCGACGCAAACGACGCGGCACCCAATCAACCACAATCCAATGCGCAAAATTTCTGACATAACGTGTTAATAGTAGCGGGGAACTTGCGGATTTTACAGGAAATTCGGGCTAGCAGTCCTTTGTATCGGCGTAACGGCGCGCTTTCATCAACTCGTCGAGACCCGAGAGCGGCTTATGTGTCGAAACGCTGGACTTTGGCGTGTCCAGGATCGGGTCGAACCCCTTAACCTGGTCGACGAAACGGCGGTGTTCATTATCGTGGCAATACAGGCATAAATTCTCCCAGTTACTGCCGTCGGGTGGATTGTGATCGTGATCGTGATCTTTGTGATGAACCGTCAATTCATGCAGATTTTCGCGGCCAAAAGCCCGCCCGCAGCGGCCACATACCCAGGGATGGAGTCGCAGCGATTGCTCGCGGTACCCTTGATGGCGCGTCAGTCGGGAGCGTTGCGCCTCGGCCACGGTACGGTCAAGGCGTTCGGTATCGACTTGTTGATTCTGTTTACGGCGTTTCACAGTGCACTCGCCGATTCGGCGCCGTTCGAGGATAGCTCAATGTAGATGAGATAATATACAGATGACGCTCGCGCGATTTGCAAAAGCATACAGTATGGTGCAGCCAATGTCTTTGACGCATTTCGCGTCACGGCAACGCAACACAAGTGACACCCAACTTTATTGGATTCGGGTACCGCAACCCTCGCCTCGACCAATGAGTAAACAACTGACCGTATATGTCCGGCAGAACTGTCACCTTTGCGCGGATATGCTCGACACGCTCGCAGAATTTCAGCAGCCGCTGAATTTTACGTTCGTGGTACGAGACATTGATTGCGACCCACGATGGAGCGCGAAATATAACAACCTCGTGCCGGTGTTGACCCGCGGCGATGAAGAGATCTGCCACTATTTCTTGGATGCCGTAGCGCTGCGTGACGCACTGTCGTGATTCAGCCCGCGACCTAAACCCACCTAAGCGGATGCCATCGCCCTCCGCCGCCGTCGTATTCGGGTTGTTCGCAGCTTTGTGTTTCGGCGCTTCGTCGATTACCGCGAAACGCGGGCTGAGCTATGTGAATCCACACACCGGCACGCTGATATCGCTATCGACAACAGTTGCGCTGTATTTGCTCAGTGCGCCATGGTGGATGCGCGGCAGCGACTGGTTTACACCCGGATTCTGGATATTTGTCGTCAACGGATTAATGCATCCGATGCTATCGATGTACCTAGCCCTGGAGGCGACATCTCGAACCGGGGCAACGGTCGCCGCGACGCTGTCGTCCACAACTCCCTTATTTGCCGCCGCCGCAGCGATTCTGTTTCTCGGCGAATCTCCGTCCACACCGGTCGTCATCGGCACACTCATCACTGTCGCGGGCATCGCGGTGCTGTCTTGGAGCCCGGCCGGTATCTCACGACTCATGCTGGCCACGCTACTGTTCGCCACGGGTGCGGCCGTAATCCGTGGCCTTAACCACACCGTCGGTAAATTCGGGCTTGAGCTATTACCCAACGTATTCATGGCTAGTTTTGTATCGTTCTTCACCGCGCTATGCGGCACCCTATTCCTATACCGAGTGCGCTTTGGGGACTTTCCGAGCCGCGTTGGTGGCCGCGGTTTGACCTATTTCGTTATTACCGGCGCACTAATCGCGGTGGCAATCCTGTGTATGTACGCAGCGCTGGCGCGCGGCACCGTGGTCGCGGTGTCGCCGTTGATCGCAAGCTACCCTCTGTTCACGTTTCTTATCGCCGCATCATTGGGGCA
>CAXMMZ010000103.1:0-12114 GCA_964194565.1 Arenicellales bacterium | reverse complement strand
TTGCGGTTACAGTCTTGGCACGACTTATACGCCAACGTGGATGGATTGGCCGATGTTTTATACTGGTAATCCGGTGCTGGTCGAACCCGATATGGTGTTCTTTTTGCACATGATCCTAATGAATAGCGACGCAAACCGCGCCATGACATTGGGTCAAACCATACGCGTTACCGATTCGGGGTGCGAACGCCTAAGTCGTCACCCGCTGGACCTCATCGTCAAGTAGTAACGGGCCGAAATTGGGCGACCTCGCCGACGTTGCGCAACGCTTTGGTGTGTGTTTGTTATATCACGCGACCTTCGATACGGTGCCGACCGAACTATCGGCGCGGTTGGATAATGTCTCACCAGCCGTTCTGCACGAGCATCTCGCAACCCTGCGCCACGATTTCACTTTCGTGTGCGTCGACGAGCTTGTCGAGGCGCAACATCGTGCCGGATTGGCCGCGGTCACGTTTGACGACGGTTACCGGTGCGTGATCGAACAGGCACTTCCAGTACTTGCCGACTTGCAGATACCCGCGACGATCTATATCAACAGCAAGATTTTTGATGGTGAGACGGGCTGGCGCGATAAAGTGCGATTCTTGATCGAGCATGACCTCGTCGAAGCATTTGAAATCGAAATGCACGGCATAGACAATCCTCACGGCAAAACGTTCTACCGCTATAGCAAAGATTTTCACAATGACAGCCGTTGTGTCGAGACCGAGATAGATCGGTTTCTGTATCGACACAGTATCGAGTTTGACGCGAATCATTATCAGTTCGACTCTGTCGACTGGATCGTCGAGCATCCACTATTGCGCTACGGCAATCACAGCCATTCGCATTACGTGTTGGCGTCGTTGACACCGGATCAGCAGTATGACGAGATCGACCGCCCGCGGCGCTGGTTGACGGAACACGGTATTGGGTCGGTCAGCGAATTATTTTCCATGCCGTTCGGCGGCGTCGACGATTTCAACGAGGCTACCGTGGGCATCCTTACGGAACTCGGTTACCGCGGAATGCTGTTGAGCCGGGCACGGTTGCAGCCCGACGCCCTTGAATTTATGGGGTTGCCGGTGTTGGAGCGCATCATGCCACGTCTCGGGCCAATTGCTGACAAATTAGCTAGCGCTGCCGACGCATCGGCGACCGCGGAATAAAGGACGGAAAATGTAGGCCCCGGACAGATTGTTGGAAGCCGGCATGTGACCCATAATATACCCAACAGCCGTGCAGAGGATCTGCCCGGCAACTTAATGTAATTGCCCGTGAGATCGAGTCAGCCATGAGTGATGCAGTTAGACGAATGGGCGGGCGCACCGCGCGCCGCGCCCTGCGGGCCGCACCGATACCTGAGGACGAGCGGCCGGTACGGCCAGGCATGGAAGGCGGCCTATTCAAGCCGCTCACCGATGCGCAGGTGCAGCGCATCCACCAGGCCGCGCTGGAGGTATTGGAGCAACTGGGGATTTCGCAGGCGATCCCGTCGTGTATTGATTTGGTAACCAAGGCCGGCGGCCGCTTGACGGACAAAGGTCGCTTGCTGTTTCCCCGCGCGCTCATCGAAGACACGGTCGCGAACGCGGCGCGCAACATTGTGTTACACGGCCAGGATCCGCAACACGACATGGAACTTGCTGGTAACCGCGTGTATTTTGGCACCGCCGGTGCGGCAGTGCACATCGTCGATTGCGACACGCGCGAGTACCGGGAGTCGACGCTTGCCGATCTGTACAACATTGCGCGTTTGGTCGACAACCTCGAGCACATCCATTTTTATCAACGCTCGATCGTTGCGCGGGATATGGTCGAACCCCGTGAGCTGGACATTAATACTTGTTATGCATGCGTAAGCGGCACCAGTAAGCATGTCGGTACGAGCTTCGTGTTGCCGGAGCATCTTGAGGAGACGATGCCGATGTTGCATGCGATCGCGGGCGGCGAGAAGAAGTGGCGTGAGCGCCCATTTGTAAGCAGTTCGAGCTGCTTTGTGGTGCCACCGTTGCGATTTGCCGACGATGCATGCCGCACGCTCGAGGCCACAGTGCGCGCGGGCATGCCGGTGTTGCTGCTCGCGGCGGGTCAGGCTGGCGCCACGAGCCCGGCGGCGCTGGCGGGTGCGGTGGTTCAGGAAGTGGCCGAAGTGCTGGCCGGGTTCGTGTACATCAATTTGCTCGTGCCCCAACATCCGGCAATTTTCGGTACTTGGCCGTTCGTCTCGGACTTACGTACCGGTGCGATGAGCGGCGGTAGCGGCGAACAAGCGATCTTAATGGCGGCGTGCGGTCAGATGGGCCGGTTTTACGATTTGCCGACGGGTATCGCAGCCGGCATGGCGGATGCGAAATTACCCGATGCGCAATCGGGTTATGAGAAGTCCTATACGAATCTTTTAGCAGGTCACTCCGGGGCAAACTTGGTTTACGAATCGGCGGGCATGCACGCTAGCCTACTAGGGTGTTGTTTGGAAAGTTACGTCATCGACAACGATATGCTGGGCGCCATCAATCGGACGGTGCGTGGTATCGAGGTAACGGAAGACAGCTTGTCCATCGAGGCAATGCGCGATGTGTGTATCGATGGTCCGAATCATTTTCTGGGTCATCCGCAGACGTTGGATTTAATGCTGAAAGAGTACATTTACCCGGAGGTCGGCGATCGCACGAGCCCCAAGGAGTGGGCTGAGCAGGGTTCTACCGACGTTCTGCAGCGCGCGACTGCACGGCTTAATGAGGTGTTGGCGACCCATTTTCCGAGTCATATAGACGCGGCCACCGATGCGCAAATCCGCGAGCAGTTGCCGATTCGGCTACCGCGGGAAAATATGCGGCCGGGATAGTGAAACGAGGACGGAATAAAATCTGGCTGTCCGCCTCTTAACCGCTAGTCGACGCGAGTTTCAACCCGCTGCTGCTGAGATCGTCAATGAGATTCGCTTCCACGATGTAGCGCAACGGTCCACCGGGGTGGACCGCATTGAACGGATAGCAAGTCACTAAGGTTAGCCGCGGTCGCGGTGTGGCGTACTCAATAAGTGTGGTGCGCGAATCGGCCACATAGGTGGCCGTTATAGCGAACCGATGTTCGATGCCGTCACGGGTTTGCACGGTAATTCGGTCGCCGAGGCTAAGGTATTGCAGGAAACGAAAATGCGTGTCGCGGTGCGCGATAATTACGCTATTGCCCGCGGCACCCGGATTGGCACTGCTGCTGACATGGGTCGGTCCGAATGCCAAGGCGTGACCGCTCGCGTTCGCAAGCACAATCTCATCAATTCTGGCGGGTGCAATTCGCAATCGCGCCACCGGCCAGGTGTCGGCACCGGGCCACGGTGGCTGCGGCGAGGCATTGGCCAGGGTTTGCGCCCACGCGACACGTAGTAATACTTGTGCCAAGCCAGCTTTGGCATGAATATACGCGGCGCCGCCGAATTGCCCGATTCCAGTGGCCAGCAGAACGAAACTCAGCAGGTAAACGAGGCGGCGTTTCATGTCTTTAAACGTGCCAACCAAAACCCCGCGCAGGCCAGAATTAGCCAAACAAAACCGTAAATTATCAACGATCTGGAGTCTGTGGCGGTGGATGGTAAAGCGCCGAACACGTGCTCGTAACTCCAGCCCTTGGGAAGGTTGGTGGCGAGTCCGTGGCGATGGGATTGCCGATCACGCGGGCGTACCGGTGTAACATCGACCGCCACTAAACTCGTGTAACGAGTGACCAATTGATGCCGAAGTGCAAGACCGACGACTTGTTCCTTTAGTAACGTTTTGTCATCGTTGGTGGATCTAGGTTGCTCCATCAGTGCACGAATCGTGCGCCGCGCCCATAGCCGACCGATGCCCACTTGCGCCTTGCCGTGCTTGGCATTGAGGCTGAACCGCCAGGGTTGACGACCACGGTGGCCGCTGACGTCGATTTTTGCCACCGGCTGGGGAAGTTTGGCGACGATGGTAACGGGTTCGCCGTGATACAAATCGGGCAATACTTTCGGCGCTGTTTCCGTTGGTGCACCTCCCGGCCAGTCGATATTAATATCCGCCAACAATGGTTGTTCCAATTTGACAAATAACGACTGCATCTTGTCGCTCACCTCATCGAGTTTGCCAATAAAGGTATAAGTACCGCGGCCGAATCGTGCCGCTCTACTCATGAAGTAGGCATTGGGGGCCGAGCCGATCCCAACCGTAAACAGCCGCGAGTCTCCAAGCCTGTCCTGAATAAGTTTGAAAAGCTGGGTCTCATTGCCGACACTGCCGTCGGTCAGGAAGATCACTTGCCGTAAATGCTCGCTGTGCTTTTCGCCCTGCAGTGACGCGCGTAACGCGGCCGCAATTTCGGTGCCGCCGTTTGCTTGCAGTGCGGCGACGTAGTGTTTAGCGCGTCGGATCGCGTCGGCCGTCGCCGGCCGCGATTGTTGGAACAACTGCTGTGTATTGGAATTAAATTGGATAACGTTAAAGGTATCGCGTGGTGTCAGTCGGTCCAAGGCGAATTGCAAACCCGATTTCGCTTGGCGCAATGAGTCGCCCGCCATAGAGCCCGATGTATCGATCACGAACACCGTCTCCCTGGGTAACGGTCCGCCACGTTCTGGTGAATCCGGATTCGGCGGCATCACCATCACCAGCGCGTAGTGCTCGTTGCCAACGGTCTCAGTGAAAAGCGCCGCACGGGGAGCGTGGCCGATTGTTGGGATCCATTTCAATTCGAAGTCACGATCCGCGTAGGTAGTGGCATCGAGTTTGACGATAAAACGACCGTCACGTTTGCGTTTGATTTGAACGGCGTGGTAAGGGCTATCGATCTCAGCAACGGCGAAACCCGCATCGACTTCGACACGCAATGTTACGGCGTTAACTGGGCCTTGCCGTGGGTCGCGCACCCGCGGTGTGATGCGCGATGCATCGCTAACCTGGTCGGTGTCGTAGGCCCAGCCGGTGTCGGACTGATTAGGTGCGGCAACAGGTTGCCCCGGTATATAGCGCGGACCCACCACCATCGGAAACCGCAATCGAAACTCGCCATCGGCGTATACGACGGTCTGTTGGTACGCGATTTCGATATCGATTTTTGCGCCCGGTCCGATATTGGCGACCGACGTTGTAAAAATATTCCGCCGTTCCTGTTCTACGAGGCTGGCCCGCTTTCCGCTTTGCTTGGCTTGCTCGTATTGGCGCTTTGCCTGGTCGCGTGGTTTGATCACTCCGTTAATAGTACGCTTGCCGATGCGCATCGTGAGCCCATACACGGCTGCGTCATCGGGCAACGGAAATACGTAGATACCTTCCAGCCAGTCGTTGCTTTGGTTGGTAAAAGACTGGGTAACCGTTACCGCTGCGATTAATCCTGTGACCCGCATGTCAACGTTGGTGGATAAAGCGGCGGCTTCACGATAGCGCCCGGTCTCGTCGGTGCGAAATAATAGAGCGCCATGCCGCATCTGCTCCGGCGCAACAGTATCGCTCGATTCGGTTCGGGCCCAGGCGGGAACCGCGAGCACAGTCAGTAGGACCAATACGGCTGCAACGCGGGGCATGGATGAAAAATGGGATTTTTGCATGGCGTAGCCCGGATAATTGAATAAGGGTTTGAAGGCGCCGCATTGCAACACACGAGTGTGACGGTCAGTGCGATGAGTTATGGCAATTTGCTTTCAAAGCATGGCGAACTCGCGTCGTATCGACTAACGTGTGTCTCGCGGCGTAGGTATCACCGATACAATATGCAAAACACCAAACACAATTTATGAATCCGCAGGCGATCTTGCACGAGCACTATACGGAATCAGTCCGGTCGGAGTGGATCGATTACAACGGTCACATGAGTGAGGCGTATTATGTGTTGGTCTTTGGGAATGCCAGCGACGCCTTATATGAGCAGGCAGGTATGGGAGCCGACTATCGCCAAACGCATCGCGCTTCGGTATACACCGTGGAAGCACATATTCGATATCTGCGCGAAGTAGGCCCTAGCAGCGTGCTGCTGATTGTGACCCGTGTACTGGGAGTCGATGCCAAACGCGTGCATTTTTGCCACGAGATGTATGTTGAAGGCGAACTCGTCGCGACCGAAGAGTTACTAGGAGTCTGCGTCGATACGGTGGCGGGCCGGGGTATCGAGTGGCCTCATGCGGTGGTAGCGGCACTGGCGAAGGTAGTGACGCTGGAGCGACCCGCATATACCGGACGATCCGTCGTGTTGGACTAACTCAGAGATTTCGTGATGGGTCTCGTGTTACTCGGCACACGACAGCCCGTATCAGAGTTCCTTTTATTGCGATAATGACGAATTAGAGGAAGGCGAATGCCCACTATCAGATCCGGCTCGACGATTTCCATGAAGGGCGGAGGCTATTATTCTGAACACACCCGGGGCGCAAAAGATGTCATCGACAATACCGCGGCGTTGGCGCTGGATGCGTTGTCCTCGATGTCGATCGCTATGGCATCTGTCGGGATTGGTCAATGCGGTACGCCGCGGCGCAACGTAGCGGTCGCCCGCGCGGCACCGGGCTTATATTGGCCGACACGGAGGATTTTGCCCGACTTACCGAAGTAGCACCGGTCGCTCCGCACTTCGGGGATATTGTGATCGGTACGCCGGGCGCCGTTGAATATACGGCCGCAGCGCTTGCCGCTGGCGCCACCGCGATTGGCAATCTCGGTCAATATTTTACTTTCCGCCTGCCGCAGTGCGACGATGACGTCGCGACCACGGCGGCGACCGTCACGGCGATGGCGTTGGTGGCGGCACAACCCGTTGCGGTGTTGATTTACTCGAATTTGGACGATGGCTTCGCGGCATTGTTTACTGATCTCAGTTGCGCGTTGGGTGCGGTATTAATCGAAAAATACATCGTCGAAGAATTGATCGGCGGCGAGATTGCGCACTGTTACGGACATACCTATTCGGACCCGACGGCACGCTTGGCATTGTTGTTTGCGTTATCTGCGGTGGCATCCACGCCGGGTACGATGGTTTACGGTAATACTACGTCATACGAGTTAGGTTCGACCGCCAACTATGCGTCATTAGCCTCATATCTGCTTGTGGATGTGTTTGCACAGACCGCCTTCGTGAAATATCTAGTGCATCGTGCTGACGGGCCCGTCTGACAATGTGCGTATGTAGTTGACGGCCGGGCCATCGAGTTCGTAGAACGCGATCCCGACCCCCGAATGATTTTCGCGTACGACTTCGCCAGTGACACGGAACCAGCGCCGGTCGACACCGGTGATGGATGGGAACAACATATCGATCGGGGTGCGTGGAATCAGGTCTTTTTGGGTCGTCTCAATAAACGCGCCGCGCGTACTTAAGTCGCGAATTCGCCCTTGCACCCAGCCGAGTTGATCGTTGTACAAGCGGACGTCGATGGTCATAAATTGGCGTGCTGTCACCCGCCGCTTAACAACATTACGTACTCCAGTGTCGACAACCTCGGTGTCGTCAAACGTCAGATAGTCGCGTGGTAACTGGCTGAATCGAAGCCTTACATTGCCAATCTCGACGAACTCGCCATCGCGCAGTACGGCCGATTTCACGGGCCGGTTACCGACCCGTACACCGTTTCGCGAGCTGCGATCGACAAGTGTAAAGGTGCCGACACCGTTGCGAATTACTTCCGCATGAAAACGCGATATCGAACGATCCTTTATGCAGATATCGTTGTTAAAATGGCGGCCGATACGGCATGTGGCCGCGCTGATCGAATGCGGTGTGACCTTGTCTTCGTCGATTCTATACAGGTAGGCGAGCGGTGGTTCACGGCGCGTTCTGCGTGCGAACAGATACCATAGGCCAAATAACGACAAACCGCCCAGCACGCTCGCGGCGACTCCGAGCATGACCAATCCGGTCGCGCTTACCGGGATGGTGGTGGCGCTGAATGGCGCAGAATCGTTAGCGCCGAGAGTCGTCATAACGGATGGTGTATTCTGGGATTGAATCTTCGGCAACGCGGCGAACGCATCCACACTCGCATTCACAACGATGAATGCTAGCCAAGCGGCAAGGCTGAAACGTGCCCACCGCGATACCAGTAGCCGGTTACAACCCCCGTTCATCCGTCTGTACCCTGTTGCGGCGCGAATATCGATGCTGCGCCGTACCCCCACCTGGGGCGATATCGTTTTTGGATGAATTCGAGCGCGTTACGCAACCCGAAAAACACCGCTATTCTAACATGATTGACGTGTTTGCTACGCCGCGTCGGCCCAGCAGCGGGCGATTTGGCGATGCGAAGAAAGAAAACTATATAGAAATCAGTCTTTTAGAGTTATAAGGGGGGTGGAGAATGAATAATACCCGGAGCCAATAATCCTTCGAATGAATCCATTGCCTGTGTCGAGATTACCCTATCGGTAGGCAACGTACTCACTTGGCCTTACGGTGACTTTGTGGTGGCGATGTCACGTTTCGGCGCGCCGCCGCTCAGCAATACCGCAATCCATCGTGATCGTTCGTCTCCATCCGTGGCGATGCGCACCATCATCGTCAGTGGTACCGAGAGAAACATCCCGACCGGGCCTAGTACCCATCCCCAGAACACCAAAGAAATAAACACCACCAGCGGTGACAGATTCAGGCTGCGCCCGGCAAGCCGCGGTTCTATGAGATTGCCAATCACGCCATTGGCCACCACATAGCCGGCCGCCGCCCACAGCGCGGTGCCGGTGTCGAGTTCGAGCCAGGCCAGCAATACGGCGGGAACGGCTGCAATAATTGAACCTATGTTCGGTACGTAGTTCAACAGAAACGCTAACAGACCCCACAGAATCGGAAAGTCGACGCCCAGGAATGCCAACCACGCCGCGATCACGCCACCGGTCGCCAAACTCGCAAGAGTTTTAATCGCGAGGTAGTGCTGAACACTTTCGGCAAATTGTGTGAGTCGCGATAGCGATCGTTCTGGGTTGGGCATGATGGATTGCAATTTCTTTGGGAACGATGCCGCCTCCATCAATATAAAAACTACCGTTAGAAATATCAGAAACGCGTTGGTGAGTACCCCGCCGAGGCCATTGACGAGTCTGCCGGCCAGACCCATCGCCGCTCCGGGATCGATATATTTAAGGATTTCGTTTTTCGAAATCCCAATACCGAAACTGCTATCCACCCAATCGACTAATCCTCCGGTCTTAGCGCGCAGTCGGGATTCATACAACGGGAGTTGGCGCGTAAACTCGTCGAGTGAGCTGCCCACGGCGACCACCAGCAACATGCCAATCGCGACCAGGCCGGCAATGACGATCAAAATGGCCAAACCGGTCGGTACCCGCTTATGAGTGAGCCAATGCAGTGCCGGTGAGCAGATGATGGCTACGAATACGGCTAGTAAAAATGGCACAAGGATTTGATCGGCCGCCCGCATCCCGGCGACCACAATAACGAACGCCGCAAACGTCGTAATGACGCGTGAAGCGGTTGATCGGTCGCCCGCAATTTCATGCTGCAATGGCATATTTGAATTGTAATGGTGGAGTTACGCAATTGATACCAGCGGGCAGGCCACGATTGCCGCCGAAACTGGCGCGTAATCTGATGAATACGGTGGAATTGCCTATCTAACAGTGAGAAAACGCAGTGTTTCGACATGCTGCTAGAATAGATGCTCACAACGAGGAGCCGACTGTGCAAGCGACGACCAAGACCCTGGAGTGGATCGAACGTTTGGTGGGGTTCGATACCACGAGCAGGAACTCAAATCTCGCGTTGATCGAGGAAGTGCGTGGATACCTGTCGTCGTTTGGTATCGACTCGAGCCTTAGCTACGATAGAACCCGAACTAAAGCGAATCTATGGGCAACGATCGGTGCCTCCGATCTACCCGGTGTCGTACTGTCCGGCCATACCGATGTCGTGCCGGTCGACGGGCAGGATTGGGAAACCGATCCGTATCGAGTCGAGCAACTCGATGGCAAATTGTTCGGTCGTGGTACGGCGGACATGAAAGGTTATTTGGCTGCGTGTCTCGCTCTGGCCCCGGAGATCGCGCGCAGAAATTTGGAAACACCTGTGCATTTTTCGCTGTCGTATGACGAGGAAGTCGGATGCATTGGCGTTCGTGGACTCATCGCTGAGCTCGAGCAGCGACCCGTGAAACCCAAAGCGTGCCTCATCGGCGAACCGACCAGTATGGAGGTGGTGAACGCCCACAAAGGCAAGCTGAGTCAACGTTGCTGCGTAACCGGTCTGGAAAGTCATTCGGGCCTCGCGCATCGCGGCGTTAATGCCGTCGAGGCGGCGGCGGAGGCGATCGCATATCTAAAAACGATGGCGCGCCGCTTTCGCGACTCAGGCCCGTTCGACGACGGATTCGATCCGCCTTATACAACGGTACACACGGGCGTCATTGAAGGCGGGACGGCTCTTAACATCGTACCGCGCGAATGCCAATTTCAATTCGAATTTCGCTGTTTGCCCGGCCAGGACCCCGAGGAACTCGCGCAAGAGTTGCGCGCTTATGTAAAACGGGAGTTGCTGCCGGAAATGCGTGCGGTATCACGCGATGCGGGGTTTGAGTGGCAGGAGATGTCCGCGTTTCCGGGATTGTCGATAGATGTTGACGACGAGCTAGTACGATTAACGCAACGACTTGCCGGCAGCAACACCACCGGCAAAGTGAGTTTTGGTACCGAAGGTGGGTTGTTCCAGCAGGCCGGTATTCCATCGGTCGTGTGCGGCCCGGGCAGCATTCGCCAGGCCCATCGTCCGAACGAATATATTGAGCTTGAGCAGATCGCGCGCTGTGAAGCGTTTCTTATCGCGTTACTGGACGATCTGTCGTAAGCGACGGACGCCGCCGTTACATTTCAGCCCGCATATTGCACGAGACCGTTCGAAAGTCTCCATGAGAGATTGATTACGTTGGAGATATGAACACTTTTGATGGGGACACTTTGGACTTCGCCCACACTGTCCGGTTTTTGGCTGGATCTCACTTCAGTCTGGCTTGCTCTTCCGTCAAGTCATAGCTGCGGCTATGACTTTCAGTCCAGAGCGGCGCAACATAAGCGAACTCTCAGCCAAATTTCCGCCCTCTCATGCAGTACGCGGGCTAAAGCGGGGTAACTGTGACTTTTCCTTTGGCGCTGACGTCGATCTGATACTTTGATTTGTTTGGACACGTGGCGGTTATGGTGCGCGTACCGTTTTCGCTAACAACTTCTTTCATTTTTACGACAGCGCCGCCGCAGGGGTGCCCGCGCAGCATAATGATGGCGGCGATATCTTCCGCCGGGGTGACAGCGGCAACCGGCGGTGCTACGCCGACAGTCGCAACGGCCAATAATGCGCGGACGATTCGAATTAATTTCATATTTCAACCTCCAAAATGGACTCCCAGACGAGATCTCGCGCTTGATACATGTCTGCCGCAAGATCAGGATCTTTATCATTCAATAGAGTGATGGTTTTTAATACCAGTCCGTCAAATCGCTCCCGTACCGATTGCAACTTTGGGAGTGCGGCTAGACTCTGATACTCATGTGCCATCTCGATAATTTCCTCGACATCGCCCTTTAAAGCGAGTTTGGTGAACACGCCGAGAGCATCGGTCTCTTTGAGCCTCGTAATTAATATATCTAAATTAAATTCGTCAGTATCCCCATCGGCATCCCAAACCGTATCATCGCCATCCAGTTCATCGGTAGTTGTCGAAGCAGTGCTATTGGTCCCCACGGTGGTCCCGATTGTGCCAGAGTCTACGCGATCGGATGTGCAGGAATCAGCGGCAATTGCGACGCCCGCTGATGACCACAGTACTGCCATTGTGATGCCGAGCAAGATACACAGTTTTCGCATCGTTAGTGTCTTATAAAGCACGCAATTCACCATACGTGATGATGAACAACGGATCGCATATTACGAGATAAAACTATACCAAGGCATCCTGAATCCCGCGTGAATGCCGGACGAATAACCTCCAGGCAAAAAAAGACCGGCTAATAGGCCGGTCTCAGTGGAGGACGCTACGAATTGTCAAGCATACTGTCAGAACAACAGGTTGCCACTTAAAAAGAAGAGCTGGATGTCGTTATCACCGCCCGTTCCGGTATATTCTAGTTCGATATTCGCGGTATCCTCGAGTAGCCGTAAACCGAGCCCTGCCCCGAGCGCGAA
>CAXMMZ010000102.1:0-13577 GCA_964194565.1 Arenicellales bacterium | reverse complement strand
CCGCGACGACGCTGTATGGGTCGATGTGGCGGAATATTCGCCGCGCGAGACGCGCAATTACGTGCACCGGGTTCGGCGCTTGATGGGTGCGGCACAGGCGCCTTCGAATTAGCAGCCTGATGAAAAAGCCCGATGCGGCACACCACTTCGTTAAAACTCGGCTCAATACGCTCATTTACTTTACGTAAACTGCGTTTTTTCGGCAAGTTTTGCCGCATATTGCACTCACCTCAGACTTTTTTAACAGGCTACTAGCACGAATCCGTTATGAAATATCCGAGTTGGTGGTGACTACCGTTTCGCGCTGCGGCCGCTACGCGCCGAGTCCGACCGGTCCATTGCATCTCGGTAACGCTCGCACGGCCTTATTGGCGTGGCTGCAGGCGCGCCTCACGAACGCTCGATTTGTGTTGCGCATGGAAGACTTGGACAGGCCGCGTTGCGTGCCAGGTAGCGCCGAGCAAATCATCGATGAGTTGCACTGGATGGGCCTGGAATGGGACGAAGGCCCGGACTGCGGTGGCCCGCACGGATCCTATCGGCAGTCGCAACGCAGCGAGTTGTATTTCGCCGCCTATGAGCGTCTGTCTGCTGCCGCGGCATTGTATCCGTGCACGTGTTCGCGTAAGGATATCGCGATAGCCAGCGCACCACATCAAAAATCTCCGGTGTATCCCGGTACTTGTCGCCACCGTCCTCTGCTTGATTCGCGCCTGCCCGCATGGCGGTTTCGTGTTGACGATCGCACGGTGAGCTATCGCGATGCGATACTCGGCGATCTATCTCAGTCGCTAGCGAACGAGGTCGGAGACTTTGTGATACGCCGCGCCGATAATGTGTTTTCGTATCATCTGGCAGTGGTTGTCGACGACGCGTTGATGGGTATTACCGATGTGGTGCGTGGCGAGGATCTCGTCGATTCGACGCCGCGTCAGATCGCCTTGGGTGAAGCACTCGGGTTTACGATACCGGCCTACTGGCATGTGCCGTTGATGTACGATGGTGAGCGGCGCATGGCGAAACGCGATGGCTCCCATTCCATCGCGCAGTGGCGCGAGCACGGCAATTCGCCGGGCCAATTGGTTGGGCATTTGGCGGCCTCTTTAGGGTTGATCACGGCGGGAGCCGACGTGAGCGCGGCCGAACTCCTCAGCGACTACGATTTGGAGGCGTTACGGCGGCGGCTGCGTGCGAATATTGGTGATTAAATTGGTAGCGTCTGCAGACGGAATAGTTCCTGTAATGCCAGATACAGGTAATGGCTGTCCGCGCTGCCGGCCGTTTCCCGGATCGAGTGCATCGCCCACTGTGGAATGCCGACATCGACCGTGTTTATGCCGATTTCGGAGGCGGTAATCGGGCCGATCGTCGACCCGCACGCCAAATCACTACGCGATACGAAGGTCTGTACGGGCACGCCGGCTTGGGCGCACAGATCTTGGAATACCGCCGCCGATTGACTATTCGTGGCGTAGCGCTGATTGGCATTGATCTTAATTGCTGGACCGCCGTTCAGTACCGGCCGGTGCCGCGCATCGTGTTTGTCCGCATAGTTCGGATGGGCGGCATGCGCGTTGTCGGCGGAAACTATCAACGATCGATCTAAGGCGCGGGTTAACGCCTCCGGGTTGGCGGTTATTCGCTCGAGGACCGACTTCAAGAATGGCCCTTGTGCGCCGCATGCCGAAGCGCTACCGACCTCCTCATGATCATTACATACGAGCATACAGCTCACATCATCGCCGGCATCGAGTAACGCGGATGCCCCACAGTAGCACGATAGCAGGTTATCGAATCGCGCACCGGTGATGAATTCGCGATTTATACCGACGATCGCTGGCGCTTGCGTGTCGTACAAGCTGAGTTCGTAGGCAAGGACGGAATCGGCAGCGCGTCCGGGGTGCTCGTCGAGTAGCTGTCGTTTGACGAGATCCAGGAAGCCGGCCTCGGCATTACCGCGGATCAATACAACCGGCGAAACGTGTTGCTCCGAATTGATACTGCGGTTTTTATTGGCGTCGCGATCGAGATGGATGGCAAGGCTCGGAATCACCGCGATGGGCTCGCGAAAGTCGATGTTGGTGCTCGCGATCTCGCCTGCCGAAGTACGGTATGTAACGCGGCCCGCCAAGGACAGGTCACGATCGAACCAAGGGTTCAATAGCGCGCCGCCGTATACCTCTACTCCGAGTTGTAAATAGGGGCTGTGGGTAATATCCGCCAACGGTTTTACTTTCAGACACGGGCTGTCGGTGTGCGCACCGACCATGCGTATTCCATTTGTCGTGACCGCGTGACGCCCGACGACAAAGGCGATGAGCGATGAACCGTTGCGGGTGACTACATACCGTCCCCCGGCATGCAAATCCCACTCGTGCCGCTCGTCCAACAACGCGAAACCGTGGTCGAAAAAACGCGCCTGCATAGAGGCCGCAGCATGGAAAGGTGTCGGTGAACGGCCAACAAACGCGAGTAAATCCGAGATGAATGGGTCTTTTTCCATGTTAAGTTGTTCGAACTGTTGGACTCGAGCGGTGTCTGATGGAATGAAATGCTGGGGCCGGCCTCGAATTGTCGCATACTCGTGAGATATTCGCCGTGGGCCGGTAAAATTCGCGTTTTCGCCGAAAATCGATGAGTCAATGATGAATATGACCGACTCCGCCAGACGCAACACCATTAAGCACCTGCTATGGGCGCCGATAGCGGCCGTCGTGGCCGCAACGAGCTCGCGGCGGGCGCAGGCCGGATTATTGGTGGCAACACCGATGCAAAGTCGTGGGCCGTTCTACCCCACGGAATTTCCGGTCGATACCGACAACGATTTGCTGAAAATAGGTGAATCTGCTGGTCTTGCTCAAGGCCGCGCCGCAAGAATTACCGGGACAATTGTAGACCGTGCGGGACGGTCTCCGCGCGAAGCGTTTGTAGAGATCTGGCAATGCGATGCACATGGTCGCTACCGGCATCCATGGGACCGGCGTAGCCCTCCACTGGATGCCGCATTTCAGGGTTATGGCCGCTATCGAGTCGGTGCCGATGGAAATTATTGGTTTCGCACCATTAAACCCGTTTCCTATCCGGGGCGTGCCCCGCACATCCATTTTCTCATTCGTGGCACTGGTTTTGAGCCACTGGTCACGCAAATGTACGTGCAGGGCGAAGTTGATAATGAACGCGATGGATTATTGAACAGCATTCGCGATCCGCAGCGCCGGGCACAGCTAATCGTCGACCTGAAGTCGATAGCGGGCAGTGTTGAACTCCATGGCCGGTTCGATATCGTCATTGACGCGGTGCTTGGCGCCTGAGTGCGATGAGCTATACGCCCTTGGCGTCGAGCCAGGATCGGTAATGTAATACGGCTTCCCGGGCCCGCTCCAGGATTGGGCAATGGCCGCAATTCGGCATGACGATAACTTCACTACGCGGTAGATGTGAATCATATACCTCGGTGCTTGATACGTGCAGTATTCGATCGTCTGCGCCCCACAGCACGAGTGTTGGCATGTCTAAACCAGGCAGCAGGTCGATCGTTTCCTCCAAATTTGCGTAAATATCGTCGAACATCTTGGTGTTTCTGTCGTAGTGGTTCTGCGCCATTCGCGTCAATGCTTGCGGAATTGGCCACGGCATCGGTGGGCGGCGATAAAACACCATATCCATCAATTCGTCGAATCCAGCCCGGTCGTTCACGAGAAGTGGGTTTTGACCGTCGTCCAACATGCTTTGAAGATCGCTCGGGATAGGCGGGAACACGCCGGCGGCGTCAATAAGCGCAAGGCTCATAATGCGGCCGGGTTGGTTCGCTGCGATCAATGTCGATACCCAACCGCCAAGAGAGTTCCCGGCGATATGAAATCGATCGAGGCCGAGCATGTCTGCCGTGGCCGCAATGCGTCGCGCAAGGACCGTTGGCCGGTAGTTGTAATCGGCACTGAAGCCACTGTCGCCGTGGCCCGGCAGGTCGAACGAGACGATTCGATAGCGACGCGGGAGGCCGCGCACGAATTGCAGCCAGCTGTCCTTATTGGACGCAAAACCGTGCAGCAACACGATCGACTCCGCGTCCCCGGGCCGTTCCAGGTAGGCGATCCTATCTGCGCCATCGCCACTATGGCGGGTTACGAATCCACCACCGCGGCGCGCCGTGCCGATCGCCCACTGAAACAGTCGATCTTCGAACCGGGCAAGCGTGCTGCGTCGTTGCCGAGCCGGCATGGCCATAATAAAGAATCTTCTATAGCGTGGATGAACTGCGCTCTAATGCCGTAGTTGGCGCCCATTCTTCGTCGTCCATAAGATGGCTAGCAGCGAGACTCTGAAAATCTATCAAATCCCGATCCGCCAATTGCGTGGGGGCAACGTTCTGGATGCTACGGAAGATATTTTGAATACGTCCGGGGTGCTGTCGCTTCCAGCCCCGCAACATTTCTTTGATGGCCTGGCGCTGCAGGTGGTTCTGCGAACCGCACAGATTGCAGGGGATGATGGGGAATTCTCGAATCGCGGCATAGCGCTCGATATCGCGCTCGGCACAATAAGCGAGTGGTCGGATCACGACATGCTGCTTATCGTCACTCAACAGCTTTGGCGGCATTGCTTTGAGGGTGCCGCCATAAAACATATTGAGAAATAAAGTTTCGATGATATCGTCCCGGTGATGGCCGAGCGCGATCTTATCGACTCCGTGCTCGGCTGCGAACCGGTACAAAATCCCGCGTCGTAATCGCGAACACAAACCACACATAGTTTTACCTTCCGGTATAACACGCTTGACGATGCTATAGGTATCCCTCTCGATGATGTGATGAGCCACGCCAAGCTCGGTGAGGTAATCAGGTAGTACATGTTCAGGAAAATCAGGTTGTTTCTGGTCAAGGTTCACTGCTATCAATTCGAATCGAATCGGCGCTTTGTCGCGTAGTTGTAGCAGCATGTCCAGCATCGTGTAGGAATCTTTCCCGCCGGACAAACACACCATGATTCTGTCGCCGTCGGCGATCATCCGGTAGTCGTCGATTGCGCGGCCGACCTCGCGGCGAAGGCGCTTTTGAAGCTTATTGCGGTTGACTCGCTGGGCGTGTCCGGGTGCGGGCATGGTGGTTAACTTTGAAAGAACATGATGAGCCTATATTGTACACTGCTACGTCACCCGGGATGTTCCGGACCCTGCCGTTATTCTGGGCGTGATTGCGGCCGGATATTGATTATAATTGGTAAAGTGGAGTGGGGGAGTCGTCATCGTGTTCAGCAAGTCTAGTGTTTAGCAAGTTTATCTGGCGGGTCGGGGTATTGCGGGCCATGCTTGCCGCCGTTACGGTTTTGTTGATCCTGGCGGCACCGTTCGCCGGTGGTGAGACACAGTTGTCCGGTTGGGCAATGATGCCGACGCTGATCGCTCCGGCGCTCGTACCGATACTGTTTTTCGTGTTCCCTCTCGATATGACAATGAGCGCTGTGTACATGTCCGGCAAGTCCGCTGAGCATAAGCCGCGATATCGCTTTATCATCGCGATGGATATCGTATTGCTGCTGCTGTTGATTTTGGCGTGGTTGCCGTTCTTCCGCGCCCTGCTGAGCGATACCTGATCCGAAATAATTTCGGCTAGTCGGACGGTAGGTGTCCCGGAAGTCGATCGATAACTTCCTGTGTAAATTCCGTGGTGTCAAGCTTACCGCCGAGGTCCCGGGTACAGGCCTTTTCGGCAATAGCGTCGAGAATGCTTAATCGCAGCGCGTGACCGAGATCGTAGCGATCGATATGATCCAGCAGCATTCCAAACGACAGCAATATTGCGGTCGGATTGCATATATTTTGACCCGCTATATCGGGCGCTGTACCGCCGGCCGGATCGAACATCGCTATGTCAACGTTGCGATTCGCGTCGAACGAAAAATTCCCGCTCGCGCCGGTGCCGAGGCTGCCTACTAAACCCGACGCCATATCCGACAGAAAATCGCCGTACTCGTTGAGAACCAGCACTATCTCGTATTGTTCGGGATAAAGGATAATTTTGGCCAACAAAGCATCGAACAATTCAACATCGTGTTCCACGTCTTCGTAGCGGCCGTGAATTTCTTTTACGACTGACTCGAACAAGCCGTCCGTTACGCGTTGAATCGTGTGTTTTGACGACGAGGTCATCTTCCAGCCCTTCTTGCGGGCCATTTCGAACGCGAAAGTTGCAGCTTGGGCGCAGGGTTCGCGTTCCACCATTCGCAGCGACACTGCCGCGTCGTTACCAACCAGTTGGCCGGGGTCGTCGTAGGTGCCGCCGGTTGCGATCCGCACGATATGCAGATTTACGTCTTCTTTGAAATTCGACGAAATGCCCCTAATTGAAATTGCCGGCCGGTAGATGACACTGAAATTGCAGCGTCGGCGTATCAGTGCATTCGGGCTCACCGCCTTCGTCACCGTGGGGTATTTTAGTGCAATGCGCGTCGCGCGCATCGATTCTTCCGCGGCATCGATCGCGTCTTCGCCGCCGCTCTCGCGCGCTGCCAACGACCAGTCGATCGGTTGAAAATCGAAGGATATCGGCAGCTTAGCCGCGACGGTATGCACCGAGTCGCGCAGCTCGGGGCCAATTCCGTCGCCATGTAATTCGGTAATGGTGACCGGGTTCATATACTCGATCCGATACGGTTGTTATTCTGGGCCGGTGTCTTGCTGGTACTGTCACCAGCCACTGCTCAACGAAGTATAGCCCTGAAATCGCGCGGATACGTACAGTTTGCTGAAATCAACAACGGCCGCTACCAAGCCTGGTAACGACCGTTGAAGCCATGCCTGGATTATTTATTACCGATTGGCGGAGGTGAACTCCGGATACGCTTCGACACCGCACTCACTGACATCCACGCCGGTCAATTCCTCGTCCTCGCTGACGCGGATGCCGATCGTTGCGCGTAACAACGCCCAGACAATTAGGCTAGCAGCCATAACGAAGGCGGCGATGCTGAGCAAACCGATTAACTGACTCACCAATGACGCTTCTGGATTGGATAGCACGACCGCGATTAATCCCCAGGCGCCACAAATACCGTGAGCCGAAATTGCGCCCACGGGGTCATCAATTCGGAGCCGGTCAAGCCACATGATGCCGTAGACTACCAACACTCCCCCGGCCGCGCCGATTAGCGTCGCCAGATACGGCGCGGGGGTCAGCGGTTCGGCCGTGATGGACACCAATCCGCCGATCGCACCGTTTAATGCCATTGTGAGATCGGCTTTACCAAAGTGCAGGCGCGCAACACACAGCGCGGCCACAACGCCACCGGCGGCGGCCATATTGGTATTCACGAAAACCGATGCAACGGCGTTCGCGTCGGCGATATTGGAAACGACTAACTGCGAGCCGCCGTTAAAACCGAACCAGCCAAACCACAGAATAAATGTACCGAGCGTCGCCAACGGCAAATTTGCGCCGGGAATGGGATTCACCCGGCCATCGCTGCGATACTTGCCTTTACGCGGACCCAGTAACAACACGCCCGCCAGGGCCGCGATTGCGCCGGTGAGATGCACTACGCCGGAACCGGCGAAGTCCTTGAATCCTGCCACCTCTAAAAATCCACCGCCCCATTTCCAATACCCCTGTAGTGGGTAAATAAAGCCCGTCAACACCACTGCGAATAATAAAAACGGCCATAGTTTCATGCGTTCGGCGATGGCACCCGAGACAATGGACATGGCGGTGGCTACGAACACCACCTGAAAAAAGAAATCCGATCGCGCCGAGTAATACGAGCCTGAATACCACTCGCCCTCCGGTGTTTGTAAAACTATGGCGGGATCGTGCTCCGTACCGAGTAGAAATCCAATGCCCGGCCACAGGCTATTGGTGGCGTCGGCGGGGTACATGATTTGGTACCCGACCAGCAAGTACATGATGCACGCTATCGCATACAGTGCGATGTTCTTGGTCAGAATTTCGGCTGTGTTTTTCGCCCGCACCAACCCCGCCTCAAGCATCGCGAAGCCGGCCGCCATCCACATTACGAATGCGCCCATGATCAGGAAGTAAAATGTATCGAGGGCGTATCTGAGTTCTAGTGAATGTTCCATTATCGTGCTCCCGACGGTAGCGATATAAACGATTGCGAGGATTGGCTATAGGGCGTTTTCATCGGTTTCTCCGGTGCGAATCCGCACCACCTGCTCGAGGTCCGTCACAAATATTTTTCCATCGCCGATTTTCTCCGTGCGCGCCGCGTTGATGAGTGCCTCGATCACCTGATCGAATATGGCCGTACCGACCGCCACTTCGAGCTTCACCTTTGGTAGGAAATCAACGACGTACTCGGCACCTCGATACATCTCCGCGTGACCCTTCTGGCGTCCAAAGCCCTTTACCTCGGTAACGGTCATGCCACGTACATCCAAGGCCGACAGCGCATCGCGCACGTCATCCAGCTTGAACGGCTTTATGATTGCAGTAATCAGTTTCATCGTGGCTCCTTCGGTTCGAATCGAAACGGGCTTCGCAGCGACGCGACGCGCGCTGCCAACACAGTGAGTTCGGTGCACGGATCGTGCCAATGTTAGAATTCAGTGGCGGGTGGTCAGGATACGCGCCAAATTGTTCTGCATCCGGCGGCCGCGCGTATGGGTGTGCACTGATTCGAGACGGGATGCGGCTGCGCCGCACCGCCGTGGTGCATTGAGCTGATGTTGACATCTGTCATTACCTGATCGCCACGATGCGTTTCTTCTTCTACGGTACGTTGATGGATCACGATGTGATCGAAATCGTGTTAGGTCGATCGCTAGCCGCGCGGCGCCTCCAGCCGGCGAGGTTAGACGGATACTGCGCGCAGACCGCGATCGATGAGGCCGTGCCGGTCCTGCGCACCGCGCCTGGTTCGTCCGTTTCGGGTGTGGTTATAGAAAATCTGACGGAGGCCGACGCAGTACGCATCTGTTTTTTCGAGGAAAGCGAATACGACAGTGAGCCGCGTGAGGTAGTGGTGGATGGCGTCGGCGTGGTCACCGCTCACGTGTATCTCAACAGTCAACTGCGCATTAACGAGAAACAACGTTGGGATTTCCCGCGTTGGCAGGCCGAGGAGAAACCGTTGTTTCTGATTCTCGCCCGACAATGGATGCGACATGTCGGCGCGACCGACCTGCGCGCCGCTGATGAGGAGTGGGATCGAACGCGGGCTCGTTCCCGTGCGGATCGCGATGAAATGGGCTGATGCCTGGAGCGGCGTCAAAAAAAGAGCCGCCCAAGGCGGCTCATAATCGTATTGCCGGGAGGATGAAACATGGCCACCGCGAGTTTTTGGTCAATCTGTAATTTGGGTCGCTTGCGATATGAGTGCAGCCTACCGCTCAAAGTTGGCGATTGCTGTGTTGAGATATGGCGAAGCCATGGCAGTTTATCGTTAGCATGTCGACTTACGGTTCGGCGGCGTTCAGGTAAAGCATTCGCAGCAAATGTCGTGTATTCGGGAACCGCCACGGTGTATCGACAACTCGGCCATCGACGTTCTGCATAGTATGAGGGTTCAGTATTAACACTTCGGACACTTCAACCGTATCCGGCGCGGATAATGTTGAGTAATTGGCAACCGGAATGAGCGGTGTACAGGCGAACAGCATGACCTGGCGGTTTCCGAAGTGTAATATCGGCTCGCCGACCTCGACCGCAATACCGGTTTCCTCGAGGGTTTCGCGTGCTGCAGTCTGTGCCGCTGTTTCCCCCTGTTTATGCCTGCCCATCGGCAACTGAATTTTATTGAGTAACCGGTTAATGCTCACTACCACGCCGTGCGGAGTGGCGATGTAGCAACCCGCAGCGCGAATTGCAGTGACCCCATTAGTTTGCGCCGGTAGCCCCGACGCGATCGTCAAACCGCTCAGTGCGGTAATTACTTGGGCGGCAACGATGCGGATGGCACGAAATTTCACTCTTGACTCATGAACTCGCGGTAATCACGAGTAGTATCACGCACCGAGGCCGCATAAAGTTGTTCGCCGGCCTCGACGGAGGCAAGCGAAGGATCCGAACCGATGCGGCCATCCGGAAACTGCCGACGGTAGTCCGACGCATCGCGTATTGTGCCGCGTGGCGCAATTTTGGGTGACATGGCTACCGTCTTCACGCAGTCTGGAAATGCAAAATAGGTAACCGATACCTCCGATGGAGTGGCGTGGCTGCCTTCGGCATCGCCAAACAGACGGCGTGACAGTGTTTGTACTTCGTCGCCTTGCCACCAACTTGCGAGCCGCATGCGGATGGTCGGACCGGGTGCGGATTCGGTGCTATAAGCGGAATAGATCTCCGAAAAGGCAGCCGATATCGTCGCGATATTGCCGCCGTGCCCATTGAGAAAGTAAAAACGATTAAGACCGTGTACCGTCAACGAGTCGATCGTGTCTTTGATCACAGCGATTAATGTGGACGGCCGCAAACTGATCGTTCCGGGAAACCCCAGATGGTGCTGCGCCACTCCGACGTTGATGGTGGGCGCGACGAGCGCATTGGCCGTCGCGCCGACGCCTTTGGCAATCGTTTCCGGGCAGATCGCGTCCGTGCCGATGAGTCCATTCGGGCCGTGTTGCTCGGTCGATCCGATCGGGATGAGGATGCCGCTGGATTCGCGTAGGTAACTCTCAATTTCGGGCCAAGTACAGTGATGTAGATACATGTCGCGTTACTCGCTGTCGAGAAATAATGGCTACCACTCTTGGGTGCATGCCAAAGATTTGAATATGCCATCGATCTTAGCAGAACCGACTTGCTACGCTGAGTATAAGTTTCTAGCCCCGAATGATTTGTTGATGATCGGGGTGGGCCGTCTGTCGCTATCGGCCTCTGACCGATGAGGATTACGTGTGGATCTAGGAATAGCGGGGAAAAACGCGTTGGTATGTGCGTCCAGCGAAGGCCTTGGAAAAGCCTGTGCCAAGTCGCTGGCACGCGAAGGCGCCAATGTTGTGTTAAATGGCCGAACCCAGGTGAAACTCAATCAGGCAGCCGACGAAGTGGCAGAGGTTGCGAATCGATCCGCTAGTGCGACAACTCAAGACGTAGATTTTCGGGATCCAGGCATATTTCATCGCGACAGCTTTGCAAACGCACCGTAAGCGGAACGATCCGTGTGGACGGCGGGCTGGTTATGTCGGCGCGACGCTCAAGTTGCGCGGTCAACTCGACTTCACCGCGATAAACGGGCACTGACTCTGTGTTGAATTCCGCAAATTGCGGCTCCGGGTATCGTATCGATACAAGCTGCCACGGCGAATCGTCGTCGAGCGAGACATCGATAGCAGCGACGCCCGATTTGGATGCGTCGTGAGCCGGTACTAGCCAGCCGTCGTCGATCGATAGATGTAGCCGTATTGATTGGGCCGGTGTGATAACGGCTTCGGCTGCGACGTGCCCCCGCGCTGCGTATTGGCGCGTACCGATTGCACCGGAGAACCATTCGTCGGCGCCGGCCAGCATATACGAGTAAGCCGAAGGATACTGGTCGATAAACGCGGCGTGTGCGTCCAGTGCCTCTGTAATCTTTTTTGGAAACTCGTCATGATCGGTACGCTGCGCGAGCATCGCGAGTACCCGTACCGCGACTGAGCTTCCAGACGGCATCGACCCGTCCTGTGAATTTTTAGGGCGTACGATAAGATGCGGATCGTAGCGACTCGATACCATGAAAAAGCCGCCGTAGGCTTCGTCCCAAAACAACGCGAGCATCGTGCGTGCAAGATTCACCGCGCGATTCAACCACAGTCGGTCGCCGGTCACGTCATACAGCGCAATCAACGATTCGGACAGATAGGCATAATCTTCTTGGGTGGCCGGCACTGACCGCCGGCCGTCCAGGTTGATCCGATACAGCTGGCCCTGATCGTCGCGATTACGATTCCATAGAAACGTCGCGGCATCGGTAGCGGCATGCAAATACTTGGGCGTACCGAGCGCATCGTAAGCGATGGCCAATGTCGTAATCATCATGCCGTTCCATGCGGTTACGATCTTATCATCACGCTGTGGGCGCTCACGTCGATCGCGTGCGCGGCGCAACCGGTCGCGAATAGCGTCTAGCTGTGATCTCAGCGCAGCTATCGGTCTGCCGTGTCGGACCGCGTAATCTTCCAGGCTTTCCGGCAGGTGTAATATATTGGCGCCTTCGAAGTTACCTTGTGCCGTTACGCCGAATACCGATTTGGCGAGGCGCGCGTCTTCGGCTTCGAGTTCGCGATCGAGTTGCTCGGCGGTCCATACGAAGAAGGCGCCTTCGCGGCCTTCGCTATCGGCATCGGTGGCTGAATAGAATCCGCCATCGGTGTGGTGCATGTCTCGTAGCACATACGCCAATGTCTGCTCAGCGACGCGGCGGTGCCGGGTTTTGCCGGTAATTTGAAAGCCGATCGTATAGGCGCGCGCCAACAACGCTTGGTTGTATAACGTTTTTTCGAAATGCGGTACCAACCACCGTTGGTCCGTGGCGTAACGATGAAAGCCGCCGCCGATTTGGTCAAAAATCCCACCGTCGGCCATCGAGTCTAAGGTCTTATCGACGACGTGAAGGACATCGGCACTGGAGTCTCGTCGGGCCGCACGCAGCAGCAGCAGCAACTCCGACTCGCGCGGGAACTTTGGTCCGAGTCCGAATCCTCCCCATTCGGGATCGAATTCTGCGAGTGCCGCAGTAATAGCGCGCTCGATGGTCTCCGTCGTTATCGCTGGGCCTTGCTGCGTCGAATTCAACACCAGGCGGAGATTAGCGGTTACGACTTCGGCGTTGTCGGCGAGTACCTCAGGTTGCGTATTCCAGACAGTCACGACACGTTGCAACAACTCGGTGAACTGCGCTGGAGGAAAATACGTCCCGCCGTAAAACGGCTTGCCATCAGGCATCAGAAAATTGGACATCGGCCAGCCACCATGTCCGCTAATCATCTGCACCGCTGTCATGTACACCTCGTCAATATCCGGGCGTCGCTCACGATCGACCTTGACGGCGATAAAGTTTTCGTTAAGCAATCGGGCGATGGCTTCATTGTCGAAACTTTCGCGCTCCATAACGTGACACCAATGGCAGGTCGAGTAGCCGATACTCAAGAAAATGGGTTTCTGCTCCTTGCGAGCCTTCGCGAAAGCTTCTTCACCCCAAGGATACCAATCGACCGGGTTTGTCGCGTGTTGCTGCAAATACGGCGATTTCTCAGCCGCTAGGTGATTGAGTTTCCTCTTCTCCTCTGCCTGTCCCGTCAGCATTCCCATGCCATAAAGCCCTATTCCGATAAGTGCAAATCTCAGTCGCATCCCCGTCAACCTATCCAGGCAACTCGTTCTGGCAACGGACAAGATTGCCGACTGCCATCTTTGGGCTCTCGCGGCCCACTTAATACTGGCCCAAGCCTTTTACGAGGCCTTAGTGGAGCGGTGTGAACAATTGTTAATAACATTGCAGTATCCAGATCTCTAAAAATCAATGTCTTATGCAAAATCAGGAAAAAAGGAACAGAATCTTCGAACGTTCAGCCCCCTCGGTGGTCCAATAATCTGAAAGCGGCGACGAAAGTCGTAGTTTTCATGTAAGGGTGAACAGCAGTT
>CAXMMZ010000101.1:0-3196 GCA_964194565.1 Arenicellales bacterium | reverse complement strand
ATGACCAGTTGCGGATCGTTACCGGAGCAAACGCCTCGCTCTAAGCTTAACAGCGCCGATTTGGTCGGCAATCCGCCACCAAAACCGGTCAACGTGCCGTCGCTGCCGATGACTCGGTGGCACGGAATTACGATCGGAAGCGGGTTGCTGCCGTTCGCCGAGCCAACCGCGCGCGATGCGCTCGGGCGCCCGATGCGGCGTGCTAAGTCACCGTAAGAAATCGTCGTACCGTACGCAATGTTCTTAAGCGCATCCCAGACGGTCAATTGAAATGTTGTACCGTCGGGTGCAAGCGGCAGGTCGAATTCGGTGAGATCACCCGCGAAATACGCGAGCAGTTGACTGCGCACATCGCTAAATGCACGTTGGTCGCGTCGCCAGCTCGGGTCGATGCGGCGTTTCCTTGCCTCAGTCGGAAAGCTGATCAATCGTAGTCCAGTGTCGTCGCCAGCGACCAGCAAAGTGCCAATCGGAGTATCGACATGAGTGTAGCGCATCGGCGTATTGACTGTCATCACAGTAGACTATGGTGTCAGACCGCAGCGCCGATGCCAAGTTTTCTGGGTGTTCCGATCGGTATCGTATTATTCAGACTGACGCCGATAGCTGACAAACACATCGAGTTCCCACGGTCGGATCGCCATGACTACTGTTGTGCCGAAACGCGATGCCGGGTCTAGTTTGCGGTCTTCGTCCAGCATGACTTCAAATTCCGAGGCGAGTCGTGACATACGTTGTTGGATCGTCCGGTTCGACCCAGTCGATAACATGCCGTTTAGTACCAGCCGTAGTTCAAGGGCGCCTGAAAACGATGAACGGAAAAACTTTTCTTGTACTTGATTTTCGAAGAAACGTTGGATTGGTCCATTTTTACGCCACGTAAAGCTACGCGATAATCGCAATTTGACGCGGTTATTCGGTAACAGATCAATTATTTTCAGGCGATCCAAACGAGCCAGTAGCCTTACGCCTTCCGTTTCGCCAATAGAATAGTCGTGAATGATTTGCTCGTAGCTCCAGTCGCTACATAAAAGGAATGCCACGAGCAGCAGTTTGAGGTCGCCGACGAGCTGTTGTTCTTGTTCGACGGATAATTGTTCCGGAAGCCGCTCGGCGGAGCGCGCCGCCTCGAATAAATCGGTTAATTCCAAATTCATGAGTTGGCAGATTCGTTCCAAACGAGACAGATTAAAATTTTTGTCGGTAAATAGACGTTTTACCGATGATTCCGATAGCCCCAACGCATCGCCTACATCAGCATAGGTGACGCCGTATTGCTTCAGCGTAGCCTTGAGGGCGGTAACGATGGTGGCGGTTTGCGACATTTTTGCTACGATCTCCAGAACTTCACGTTATCGGCTCGCTGCGTTCTCCGTCAAGCCACATTCGGGGAATGCACGCGGTATGATCGCCAATGTAGGAGCAGCTCGTTGGGATCATAATCAATACACAGTGAACGTCGGTTTGCTGTGACTTTTCAAAGTATGCTATAAATTATTGATTATAAATAATAAGACAGATGTTTCTGGGTACCAGAATGGTGATCGCGGAAAACCCATTCCCGAGAGTTTATAAACCTTGTTAATTGTATTGACCGAGCGGCTGAATTCTAGCAATTGCTATGCCGTCGTCTATACTTGTTGTCGATTCCACTGAAAATAACGGCGCCGGCACCGAGTGTGGCCGACCGGCAAGGACAGGCGTAATGGCGAAGCAACCCCCAAGCCGAGTAACCGCATCTCTTATACACTTCTTGATCAGTTTTTTGATCGTCGGCAGTTTTCTGCTCGTGATCTTTTTGGTGTGGTACCCCGAACCTTACTTCAAGATTCACGGCAAATGGAGCGTCGTGCGCATGTTAATCATCGTCGACCTGATTGTCGGACCAGGAATCACACTGATCGTATTTAAATACGGCAAGCCGGGTTTGAAATTCGACCTAGCGATGATTGTGGCGATGCAACTCATCGCTCTGACCTACGGTATTTCCGTTATCTACGAAGGACGCCCATCGTATCTTGTGTACACCGTTGATCGATTTGAGGTTGTGTCCGCAGCGGAAATCGACACAGACGAAATCCTTTACGATGAATTAAGGCAACGCCCGGCATCGGGACCGGTCATCGCGGTTGCGAAATTTCCGGAAGATCCGCAGGAACGCGATCGGATTATGTGGGAAACTATATTACAGGGAATGCCGGATATCGATCGGCGCCCCGAACTTTATTATCCGTATGAAGGCGATTATAAATCGATGGCGGAGTTTGCCCGCGACATAAGCAAACTCATCGAAGCGCCGGAGAACGATCCTCGGGAGGTCGACAAATTCTTACGCAAACACGGCGGCGAAATCGATGATTACACGTTCTATCCGTTGGTGGGCCGGTATGGCAAAATGGTCATGGCGCTCGACCGCATTACGATGATGCCGGTCGGTGGAGTTGATCTGAACCCCTGGCCTAGGGCAGAGCAACCAAATCCCAATTCCTCGTAGTAACGCGTTGGGGAATCGTAGCCTCCGTGGCCGTTCGGCACGGCGATTATCAGCGTCATTTCGTGTCAGCACGGCCCATTTTTCGCAGTGCGCTGAGCAGCACTCCGGGCCGGTCGGTAAATATCCATTCGGTACCGCGTGCGATCTCGCGCCGCAGTACATTGCCCGATGCAATGAAACCGGTGCCGTGATCGATTCCTTGTTGCCGTAGCGCGCCCCGCATCGAGGCACTCAACAATGCGTAGTGTCCGGCCACGCCGCCGTACCCATGTCGCAATGCGAGGCTGCATATTGTCGCGGTATTGAACTCCGCTACGGGTATCAATGCAGTGGGCGGAAACATGTGAAGGTAATCCAACACCTGCGGCTCCAGCGCAAGCAAATGATAATCGCGACCGGGTTCGAACTGGGCCAGTAACGATTTTAGTGTATGCGCGTGGCGAGATTCAAACGTAGACGCCTTAATCTCGATCATCAGGTGCAGTTTTTCCGGATAACAGCCCAGAATCATTTCCAGTGTCGGTATCTCTCTACACCGTGGTGCGAGCTGGCGCACACTAATTTCTGCTATGCGTATGTCGGAGCACCCGAACACCCGGCCGGCATCCACATCGTGCAGCACCACCGGGATGCCGTCCACTGTCCATTGCACATCGAATTCGATGCCCCAAATTCCGGTATTCACGCACGCGTCGAATGCCG
>CAXMMZ010000100.1:0-14144 GCA_964194565.1 Arenicellales bacterium | reverse complement strand
ATTCATTAGGATCATGTGCAAAAAGAACACCATATCGGGTTCGACCAGCACCGGATTACCAGTATAAAACATCGGCCAATCCATCCACGTTGGCGTATAAGTCGTGCCAAGACTGTAACCGCAAGCGTTCATGCGATGTTGCGCAAACCCGGCCGCATCCATGACCCGCGCATGAGCATCGAACACGCTCCCCATCGGGTCGCCCGGTCGCAACGCGTCGAGGCAGGCATGCATCGCGTCGACACACGCGGCGTGCATACGTTCATGTTCCGGATCAACACGCCCGATCAGCAACGTGCGCATCAGACATGCGTGATAATGCCGGTACACACCGGCAAATTCCAACGTGAGCTGGTCATCGGCTGATAAATGACGGCGACCGGTGAAATACCGGCACAACAGCGCGTCGCTGCCGGAGCCGATAATAAACTCGTTGCCCGGATAATCGCCTCCGCCGCGAAAAATTGCGCTATGCATAGCCGCGAGGATGTCGCCTTCAAAGGCCCCAGCTTCGGTCAATTCAATCGCCTCAGTCAGTGCCTCGTCGGCCAATTCAGCAGCCCGTCGTACGTACTCGAGCTCCTTTGAGCTTTTAACGACGCGCAACCGCGTTACCAAATCGGAAGCGTCTTGAAATTCACAAAAGCCGTTTAGTTTCTGTTCGATTCGCCGCCAGTTGTGAGCGGTCAAGCCATACGCGTCGTACTCGATGCCAAGACGCTGGCCGGACGCTCCCAACTCATTTAGCAATGCGTGTAAATCGTTCGCCGGATTCTTACCCGCTGCATCCACCCACACGCGAATATCTTCAATCACCGAGGTATGTTGTGCTTGCCGCAAGTCGGGAGCCCGCGTCAGCAGTACCACACGACCGTCCGCACCAAGGTAGAGACATTGGAAAAAACAATATCCAAACGTATCGTAACCGGTGAGGTAAAACATGCTTTCCTGGCGGAACATAAGCAGACCGTGCAGGCCTTGATCCCGCATTGCACGCTGCGCGGCTTCGCGCCGTGCCGCTAATTCCTCAGTGGAAAAATGAATACCCATAGTCGTCGAATGTCGGTCGGCCAGTGATGTCCCGGTATCGATACGCTGCCGCTGCGCAGTGTATGCCAGTCGTTTCGCGAATGGAATCAGCTCTGGGTCTGTGTGCGCAGCTACCGTGGCTTGCCTATTTTGTCGGTACCCTTTTGCCTCACCGGCCGGCGTCCACATTCGCCGAATCAAAGCCAAACTAACGATATCCCCTTGACAACGTTTATAGTACGCGCCCAAATGAGAACGAAACCCGCTTAATTACACAAATTACACTTGCGGACCAAATTTTCATGCGTTTAGGAATCGACACCGGGGGGACCTATACCGACGCCGTGCTTTTCAATGACGGCCGCGTCGTCGCGTCGGCCAAATCCCTCACCACAAAACACGATCTTGCGCTCGGTATCGGCGCGGCCACCGAGCAAATCCTAGCTGGGCAAAATAGTGCTCGTGTCGATCTCGTATCTATCTCCACAACACTCGCTACCAATGCCATCGTCGAAGGCCACGGCCACACGATTGGGCTCATTTTGATCGGACAAAAACCCTCCGCCCTGGGGCGCTCCGGGTTAAATCTGGCACTCGGTGAAGATCCGGTCGTGTTTGTCGGCGGCGGGCATACCGCGGGCGGCGAGGAGCAAACGCCACTCGACGAGGCTGCCATCACGACAAGCATCACCGAGCTTCAGTCGCAGGTATCGGCCTATGCGGTAGCGGGCCATTTCGCGGTGCGCAATCCCGCACACGAAATTCGCGTGCGCGATCTGATTCGCGAGTTAACGGACCGACCGGTAACCTGCTCCCACGAACTGTCATCGAAACTCGATGTGCCGCGCCGAGCGTTGACCGCGGTGCTGAATGCGCGGCTCATTCCGCTAATCCAAGCGCTGATACTCGCGGTGGAAGCGACTCTCGAACAACACGCCATCCAGGCACCATTAATGGTGGTGAAAGGTGACGGCTCATTGATCAGCGCCGAAGTGGCGTTGGAGCGGCCAGTGGAAACCATTCTGTCGGGACCCGCGGCGAGTTTGATCGGAGCCCATCACTTATGCGGGCGCGACGATGTCATAGTGGCCGATATCGGCGGCACCACCACGGATATCGCCATCATGCAGGACGGGCGACCGCGCTTGAGCCAGCAAGGCGCGAACGTCGCGGGCTGGCGCACGATGGTGGAAGCCGCGGAAATCTACACGGTCGGTCTAGGGGGCGACAGCGAAGTTGGCTACGAGGACGCGAATATCCTCAAAGTCGGACCGCAGCGCTGTATGCCGATCAGCTTGCTCGCATCGCAGCACGCGAACGTACTCACGGTATTGCGCCGGCAACTCGAGGCCGGGCCAAATCCGGACGCCGGACGGTTCGTGCTGCGGCAACGTTCATTGCCCACGACCGGCGAGGCGGGGTTGAGCACGCCGGAGCAACGGCTGTGGGCGCGCTTGGCGGACGGCCCATTGCCAGTCACCGAGTTGTTGGACGACCCGCGCGTGGAACGTCCGTTGCGACGCTTGCGCGCAAAAGGGCTCATCGTCGTGGCAGCACTCACACCATCGGACGCCGCACACGTACTCGGACACCATTGTGGCTGGAGTACGGAAGCGGCACGCATTGCGGCGACATTGTGGCGCCGCACCCGGAACGGCAGTGAATTCGCGAGCGATGAAGCATTGTGCACCGCGATTCGCGAATGCGTCATACAACAATCGGCCCAAGCGTTGGTCCTCGCCGCGTTGGCCGGAGAAGCCGAACCGGTTAACTGCAAATCGAAACGCGACTCGCTCGGCGACGTGTTGCTACGCCGTGGCGCCGGCAATAACACCGCCGATACCCTCGTCGAAATTGGATTAAAGTTGCGCGTGCCGCTGGCCGCCGTGGGCGCACCGGCCAGCACGTATTACCCTGAAATTGCCGCACGTGTCGGCGCTGAATGCGTGATTCCAGATCACGCCGCCGTATGCAATGCGATCGGTGCGGTCGCGAGCGGAATTGTGCAACGTGTGTCTGGGCTCATTACGGCTCCGTCGGACGATTGCTTCCGGGTCCATCTGCCGAGCGGAATTCGTGACTTCCGAGCTTTGGAAGACGCCGCTGACTACGCCAGAGACGAGGCAAGCCGACTCGCACGGCAACAAGCCGCCCACGCCGGTAGCGAACAGATCGAGATCGTCACCGATCGGCAGGATACGCTGGTCAGCGGATTTGGCGGCCAAAAGACATTCATTGAAAGCACAGTCATCGCGACCGCGGCGGGCCGACCACGGCTCGGATGATCCGGGATAGCGGTGTGGCTATTGTGTCGTCGACGGGACAAAAACGGTCGGTCCCGCGCTATACTCGGAACAACCAGGCGCCGGCTTGCAGGACGGCGCCGCCGACAGACTTCAGATTGATCGCCGCACGTCCCAGTACCCATGCCCAACACCTATAGTGATACGGCTCCGAGGCGCTACGGCTTCCTGCTGATTTCCAACTACTCGATGATCGCCTTCGCATCGGCCATCGAACCGCTGCGCATGGCGAACCGGTTGAGCGGTCGCGAATTATATCAGTGGCGCACCGCAACGATGGATGGCGAGCCGATTGCGGCCAGTAATGGATTTAGCCTGATGCCGGACAGTCCCGCCAATGGGGCATTGCCAGCGGACATCGTGTTTGTATGCGGTGGCGTCGATGTAGATAAAGCAGTCGACAGGCGCCTGCTACAGTGGCTGCAACGTACCGCGCACCGCCACACCTCGCTCGGCGCATTGTGCACCGGCACCTACCTACTGGCACGCGCCGGCTTGTTGGACGGCTACCGTTGTACGATTCACTGGGAAAACATGGCCAGTATGCGCGAAGAATTTCCGCGCGCAATCGTATCGCCTGATTTATTTGAAATCGACCGCGACCGATTCACGTGCTCCGGCGGCACCGCTCCACTGGACATGATGCTTACTTTGATTCGGCAACACCATGGCAATGATCTCGCTGCGGCAATTTCCGAGGAATTCATCTGCGAACGCATACGCGGTCCCAATGATCGGCAGCGTATTCCGTTACGCCATCACCTTGGCACCAGCCAGCCGAAACTCGTCGAGGCCGTGGCGCTGATGGAGTCCAACCTTGAAGAGCCGATCAGTCTTGATGAACTCGCTCAGCATGTCGGGCTGTCGCGCCGTCAACTCGAACGCTTATTTCAAAAATATTTACAATGCGTACCGACTCGATATTACCTGGAATTGCGACTGCGCCGTGCCCGCCAGTTACTTTTGCAAACCAGCAAATCCATCGTCGATATCGCCTTCACTTGCGGTTTTGTGTCGGCGCCGCATTTCAGCAAATGCTATCGGGACTTTTTCGGCAGTCCGCCGCGCGACGAACGTCGCCTGCGCCGCCCCGGCGAAGCGGTTGGGGGGCCCGCCACGTAACGTTCGACTGTTTAGATATGGCGTCGTAACAACCGGCCGCGTCGATTGTCCACAGCGGCGCCATCACGAAACACCGGATGGCCGTTCACCAACACCCAATCGATTCCGGCCGCGGGTTCGGTCGGGTGCTCGAAGTCGGCACTGTCGATGATCGTGTTCGCATCGAACACTACGATATCGGCAAACGCGCCACGTCGGATCACGCCGCGATCCTGCAAGCCAAATACACAGGCCGTGCGGTAGGTCATTTTGTGCACAGCTTGTTCAAGAGTAAACAACCCGAGCGTACGGCTGTAATGACCCAACACGCGTGGAAACGTCCCCCATAACCGCGGGTGCGGAAAACGATCGTGCGGCAATCCGTCAGAACCGATCATCGAACCGGGGAACTGCATCACCCGTTGCAAATCCCTTTCGTCCATCTGATGGTAGATTGCGCCCGCCGGCGATAATCGTTGCACGGCTTCCTCAACCGAACACCCCCATTCCGCGGCGATAACCGCAATGTCGCGGCCCGCCACATCGGGATGCGGGTCGGACCAAGTCACGACGATGCGTTCGGAGCGCTCGACGAATTCGGGCAGCAGGACCGTGGAGCTGGCCGTGTAGGGATAAACATCGAAATCGACGCTTTGCTGCTGTTGCGCTGCGGCGATTAACCGCAACGTTTCCTCGGTTCGGCCCCAATTGCGCCGACCCGATGCCTTGTGATGCGAGATGACGACCGGTACATCGGCGCGTCGTCCGATATCGAGCGTTTCCTTTACCGCCTCGACCACGGTGTCGTCTTCGTTCCGCATATGCGTCACATAGATGCCCCCACATGCGGCAGCGCGTTGTGCCAAGGCGACCACTTCGTCGGTAGGCGCGGCGATCGCCGTCGGGTACGCGAGCCCGGTACTAAGCCCGATGCAGCCCTCTGCCATCGCTACATCGACGAGATCGCCCATCTGCGCGATCTCAGCGTCCGACGCCGCACGGTCGAGGTCGTCCATGATCGCCGCTCGCAGCGTGGAATGCCCCACCAACATTGCCGAATTGATGGCCGGTTTGGCATCGGCGAGCGCATCGGTGTACTGCCCTACTGTTGCAAACTGAAACCAGTCGCGACCGCCGAGCAAGTTTAGTGGCGGTGGCGGCTCAATGTCAGCGAGCGGCGCGAGGCTGATTCCACAATTACCGGTGATAACCGTGGTCACACCCTGAGTGACCTTCGGAGTCATCGCCGGGTCCGACAATAACAATCGGTCGTCGTGGGTGTGAGCATCGATGAATCCGGGAGCAACGATTCGACCCTCTACGTTAATGCGGGTGTGTGCGTGCATAGCAGAGAGGTCGCCAATCGCGCTAATGCGGTCGGCGCTGATCGCGACGTCGGCCCGGAATGACTCTGCACCGGTCCCGTCAATAACACAGCCGCCTGTAATCAATACATCACATGCCGATGGCATGGTGTCGTTAACATTTTCGGCCATTATGCGACACTTAAGCTATTTTGGCACTTCAATGCCGTCTTCATTCAGTACTTCGCGTGCCAAACGAAATGCCTCCACGCCGGCCGGAATACCCGCATAGATCGCGACCTGGATTAGGGTTTCACGCACTTCATCCAACGAACAACCGTTCGTGAGCGCGCCGCGAAAGTGCAGCTTAAACTCATGGCTGCGATTCAATGCCGCCAACATACAAAGATTATTCAGGCTACGTTGTTGTTTACTCAATACACCGCGCCCCCACGTCCCACCCCAGCAGTACTCGGTGACAATCTCCTGGAAATCGCGATTAAAACTGTCGGCCGCGGCCAATGACTTGTCGACATACTCGGCTCCCAATACTTCTTTGCGAATCTGTAAGCCGGTATCGTAGCGTTGTTGGGACATACGTAATCTCCTCAGGTTGAATGCATAACGAGGGGGCGAATTCTACGCTACCGAGCTGAACCCATATAGGCTACGGTAGCGGCGCCATACAGGCAGCATTTGTCGAGGAACTGAATGAACCATTCGCCGGTTGGAAAATTTGCTCCGCCAATATTCGCGCCCAAGAACTGGTGGGAACGACCGGGCCGATCAGTGCGCCGTCGAGGTGGAATTTGCGTTCACACTCGGTACCGACCTGAAGGCCAGCGACGCACCCTACTCCCGTCGTGCGATTATGGATGCACTCGAAACGTGGCACCCGGCCATCGAGGTATCCGACTCCCGGTATTGCGATTGGACCTCGATCGGCGCACCAAACCTGATTGCGAACAATGGCAACGATGGTATATTCGTGTTTGGCCCCGGCCAACGCAGCATATTCACCGAGAGCTGGCAGAAACCAGACGCGGCGGCCTATTCCGCCACCCGGGACTAATCGGTACGCCGCTGGGTGGGGTCGATGATTTTTGCCGGCGTAGTCGGGCGTTCTCCGGGACTCAACCAAACGGCACCGTGTCGATTCGCTGGCGACCGACTGCCCAACGAATTTTTCAGAACTAATATTAATCTTACTTTTCAATAAGATAAGTCAGGCCTGGACGCTCTGTCGGCAAGCATAGGCGTAGATACATTGATGCTCGGCTCCGACTACCCGCACGCCGAATCGACGTGGCCGAGGTCTCAGCAATTTCTTGGCGAGCTGCTCGGGAACAAAACGCTCGGCGATCGCGCCAAATTGACCCGCGACACCGCCGCCGTGTTATTCGGATTCGACCTTTAGTCCGGATAGGTCATAACGCCAGATTGCATTGTGGCGACCGGATTTTTCCGGCAATGCCGACTATTATTAGGGATACTCTAAACGAGCGTCGTCGCTGTCCAACGCTGACCTCATCACACCTGAAGAGAATTACCCGGACAATTCTACAAATCAATGACCAAAATCGTCTGCCCGTAACCGCTGCCAAACTAGTCCACGCAACACACTACCCGCAATGATCGGCCTCAACGACTTCCGCCGCCAATACCGTGAACAAGCGGTAATCATCAACAAACACTGCTGGCGTTTCTACGACTCCGAACGCTACGACTGCCCAGTACTGGTCATGATCCCCGGTGCGTTTGGCGCAGGAGAAATATTTTGGAATCAGATCACCGCGCTCGGCGACCGGGTGCGCGTGGTATCGGTAACGCTACCGCCGATCGAATCGATAGCGGGTTTGGCCGACGGCATCGCGGCATTGATGACCGAACTCGACATCCCGAGCGCCAATGTGCTGGGCTCATCGTTAGGGGGATATATGGTCCAGGTCTTAGCGGCACGCCACCCGCATCGGCTGCGCACCATTTATATTGCGAATTCTTTGCTGCATGCGAACGGCTTGCAACAACCGGGGGATCCGATCAAGGTGCGCGCAGCGTCCGCCACCCGACTGCGCTCCGCGACATTGGAAATGATCAACGACTGGCCCGAGTCCGAACCCGGTCATGTTATGCTCAAAAAATTACTCATGGATCACAGCGAGCGGTGCCTTACGGACGCGATGATAAAGCTACGTACTATCATTTTACATAGCCTACCGCTCGCACCCCATATCGATATTCCGCTCGGCCGCGTTGTTGTAATCGATTGCGACGACGATCCGATGATTAGCGAACAGGGCCGCGTCGAGGTTCGCGACCGTTTTGCCGGCGCGGAGATTCAAAGCCTGCATTCCGGCGGCCACTTCCCCTATATCCTTCGCGCCGATGTGTACACGCCGATTGTCGAACGGCGTTTGATCTAACGAACTATTGGCTACCCCGTGATCAGACACTACGGTAGCAGCGCCTTACCGTACTGCAACGACAACGACCAATGAGCGAGACATCGGACTCCCAATCCGAACTGTGCCGATTAACTGCGACGGAGGCAGTGACTCAATTGCGTCGTGGCGAAATCTCGCCGTTGGACATGATCGACGCGGCGGCGCAACGAATCGCGCTCGTCGAGCCGCATTTGAATGCGTTACCGACGATGTGTTTGGAACGCGCCCGCGATGCCGCCAAGCAACTCATGGCGAAGCCGCCTGGCGGTGCGGATCGGCCCGGCTGGCTTGGCGGATTACCGATCGCCATCAAGGACTTAAACGACGTGGCCGGGGTGCGCACGACCTACGGTTCACCGATATACGCCGACCACGTACCGGTGCGTTCCGATATCATGGTGGAGCAACTTGAGGCAAACGGCGCCATTGTTATCGGCAAATCCAATACCCCCGAGTTTGGCGCCGGGGCCAGCACATTCAATGAGGTATTTGGCAAGACACGCAATCCCTGGAACGTTGAAAAATCCGTTGCGGGATCGTCCGGCGGGGCAGCGGCTGCGGTAGCATCCGGCGAAGTCTGGTTGGCGACGGGCTCCGATCTCGCCGGCAGCCTGCGTACGCCGGCAAGCTTTAATAGCGTCGTGGGGTTACGCCCGAGCCCGGGCCGGGTACCGCACAGTCCGGATTCGAATGCGTTCGATACGCTAGCGGTAGACGGGCCGATCGCCCGTAATGCGGCGGACTGTGTGTTATTTCTGGATGCGATGTGTGGCCAACACCGCAAAGACCCAATATCGCTCGCGCGTCCTACCGAGTCATTCAGCAGCGCGGTCGCCGCCGCCCGGCCGCCTAAGCGCATCGCCTTCAGCACGAATCTTGGCATCGTGCCGGTTGATCGCGAGGTCATCGCCGTTTGCGAGGGCGCGGCACAGCAATTCGAGTCGATGGGCGCCATCGTCGAGTATGCCTGCCCGGACTTCTCCGAGGTGATCGAAAGCTTCCAAATTCTTCGTGCTTCGTTATTTGCGGCGGACCACGCCGATCATCTCCGCGACCACCGCGCGCAACTCAAACCCGAAGTGATATGGAATACAGAAAAAGGCTTGGCGCTGACTGCAGAACAGATTGGCTGTGCCGAAGCCGCACGAGCGCGTCTTTATGGCAACATTGTGGATTTTTTTGATAGCTACGACTTATTGCTTTGCCCGACGGCGATCGTGCCCCCGTTTGATGTCGATGTGCGTTATGTCGAGGAAGTTGACGGCCAGCGCTTCGATAATTATGTGCACTGGATCAGCATAACATTCGCGATCACCATGACGAGTTGTCCTGCATTGTCGGCGCCGGCTGGGTTCTCTGCTGCGGGCCTGCCGATCGGATTACAAATCGTTGCTCCACCACGGGCGGAAGCGGCGGCCCTATCGGCCGCGGCCTTGCTGGAGCAAGCGACTGGAAACTCGCAGCGCCTGCCGATCGATCCGCGCGATAGTAGCGGGCACAATCTACTGGGTGCCAACGACGAATCTGCAATGGAGTAAGCGATGCAAGCAGCCTGGTTTGAACGATACGGTGCCGCATCTGAGGTACTGCAAATCGGCGAGCGGGAAACACCTGTGGCCGGCGACGGCGAGGTATTGGTGCGCCTGTACGCATCGTCGGTAAATCCGTCGGACGTAAAAAAACGCGCCGGCTTACAGCCCGCGCTGGATAACGGCTGGGTCATTCCCCATAGCGACGGCGCTGGCGTGATCGAGGCGGTCGGCCACCGTGTCGACAGCGAACGCATCGGAGAACGGGTATGGATCCATCAGGCCCAATATCAGCGCCGCTTTGGTACCGCCGCGGAATACATTGCCTTGCCCGCCGAGCGTGCAATCCACCTTCCGGACAATACCGATTTCGCAGTCGGTGCGTGCATGGGAATTCCCGCGATGACCGCGCACCGTTGCGTATATGCCGACGGCGCCGTGGCCGGCGAAACCATATTGATCACCGGTGCGGCGGGTCGCGTGGGCGACTACGCGGTGCAGTGGGCCAAACACGGTGGCGCCAATGTCATCGGCACGGTCGGCAATGAAGCAAGTGCGGCACGTGCACGCGATACCGGCTGCGACTTGGTATTGAATTACCGCGCCGATAACGTTGCGAAAAGGGTTATGGAATATACCTCGGATCAGGGTGTGTCGCGCGTCATCGATGTCGAGTTCGGCTTGAATATCGCGACCTCGTTACAAGTCATTCGCCCCAACGGAGTTATCGTGAGCTATGCCTCGGCACAAGTGCCACAACCGGAGTTACCGTTTTATCCAATGATGTTCAAGGACCTTACGCTACGCACGGTGCTCGTCTATGCCATGCCTGAGCAGGCGAAACAACAAGCGGCGGAAGACATCACCTCATATTTAGTGCAACAAAATCTGAAACATCGCGTTGCCGAGCGATATTCACTCGACGCGATCGCCGATGCCCACAAATCCATCGAGACCGGGGGCGTAGCGGGATGCGTCGTGGTTGAAATTGCCTAGCCCGAATATTTCGCGAAGGCCGGCGATCGCCCCACTACTCAGCCTGATTTCCCCTGAGATCCGAACCCGTTGTGAACTATCTGGGCTGGCAAATCTTGAGCGGCTCACCTGCGAGCTAAATTAAGCCCTACAGCGATTTTTGCGCGTACCCAGCCGGAATTTCCAATATTCCGTCCGGTGCATCGCCATCCCGATACTCGATCAACTCGGTCGATGACGAAAGGCTTTGATTCATGATCTGCTGGGTCATCGTGCTGCGAACCTGGACACCCTTTATCTTCGCCCATTGCTGACCCATATCCCCCATTATAGCCTGCATCGGGCCAACGCCGGCCGATACGGCGGAACGAAATTTTTCATGCAGGGCAGTATCAATCTCGATGTCTTCTGTCGCCCAAATATCCATCGTGACGCCACCCATCATGGATTTCACGGTCGTCACGTATTTGCGGCAATCCCAACCATTGATGTTGGCGGTCTCACCGCTGTCGGTCACTTCGGTTTGTACATTCATCATGCCTTGCATCGCTTGCAGCGCCTCTGGGTTCGGCTGCTCCCCACCACCCATCATGTGCGACATCATATCCTCAATGCCGGCCGGCACTGGCGTATAGGTTTTGGCAGCATGGTCGACCATGATCATCTGCTTGCTGTCGAAGTGCATAATCATGGAGTTTTCAGGGCTGTCGCTGCGAAATCCTTGCGGGGTTATCCAATATTCTTCGACAATATCCTGTGCGGGCTGTGTCTGACCCATCATCGAAAATCCATCCGTATGCTGCTTCTGCTTCATATACACGTCCGCATAACCCGGTGTCGCACCGGCAACCAGCAGGACCGCCGCCATTAACCAATTTATTTGCAATTGTTGCATCATGCCTCCTAGCACTTTTTTAAGGCGATAACTGATTGCCGACCGTAGAAAAATCGGCCTGCCCATCATAAGAAAAATTGCGGCTCACCGAAGCAGTGTAATTCGCGGCAGGCTAGCGCGGATGCAGATACAAATCTGGCCAATTGTCGTTGCCGGTGTGAAAAGTTAGGCGAACTGCCGTCGATGCCGGCTCACCAACCCGCCACAAAAACAGTTCGTAATCGGCGACATCGTGCTCGTGTCCGCTGGCGCTTGCTCCCAACACCAGGATACGCCCGTCATTCGATAATTTCGGAAAATATTCATGGCTGAAACGACCCGGAAGATCGAGCCAGGCCCGTGCTTCGCCGAGGTGCGGGTCGATGCGCATGATTCGATTAGTTTGCCGTCCACCGCGATCGACCCAGTACAGAAATTCACCGTTCGGCGCCCAAGTGAGCTGACAACCCTTAGCAACACGCCGCTCGACGCCGTCTAAGGTCAGCAGCGCGGTCATACGCCGGGCACCCCGATAGGTTGCCGCGAGCTGCCGGGACTCATCGTCAAACGATGGTGTTTGCAATATCACTTTCGACGGAACCGGTGCTGTACCGCTTTTCATGAGTAACCTGTTAGCACCTGAATTCGCATCGACTTGCACGAATTCACCGCCATTGCGCTGCACATAAACATATTGCCCATCGTGGGACCATGTCGGCGCCGTCGCATTGCGCGCGAGCAATCGCTCCCGGCCGGTCTTTAAGTTCAATACATACACGTCCCAAAGCAAAGGATTGCGCTGCGATACCCACGGCGGTTGCGAACGAGCGAACGCAATGCGTGTACCGTCCGGAGATATCCGTGGGAAATACTCGGCGTGTGGATGGATGGTAAGCCTTCGAACCTGAAAATCCGGCAAGCTCATCGACAATATGTCGTGGTTGCCAAAACGATTTGAACTCCACACCACGAACCCCGAGGCACCGTCGAGCGCTGCCGTAACCCGCTGTTGACGCTGTGGCGCGATGGCTACGGGGTTACCGGCCGGAGGCGGAACGTTAAGACGCACCGCGCGGTAGTCGCGATACTGATCGATGACGAATGCGATGCCAAGCACCAAGACTGATGCGGCCGCAACAGCCCAGCGCCGCCGGACGGCCGCTGGGGGCCGTTCCGGCGACGCGATCTGTACCCCTAAAAACATAAAACCGACGAACGCCAAACCTCCCAAAACATAATCCACGATCTGGCTCGCAACATGTACGGAAAATACGGTTATAGCGGACTCGGCTGCCGCATAGCCGAGCGCGACCAATGCCGCTACACCGCCGACCTCGTAGCTTCCGAACCCCATGAACGCGGGAATCGGCAGACTCGCCGTCGCCTCGGACGCAATCAACGCAGTCATGATGCCACTTAATGGGACGTTTGCCATTACTGCAAAACTTGGCGCGGTCACCGCGATATAAATGGCATACATACCGCCATATTTACAAAGCCGTGCACCCAGGCTCAGCAACACACAGCGCGCGAATACGCCGCGACGCCGCGTCGAGCCTACGGCTACGGCGAACTTATCCAGGAATGCGACGAGCTTAGTAGCAGTCGGTGATCGCACCGCCGCCGTATGTTTTTGCAGATATCCCGCCGCCGCGGGCAATACGTGGTAGATCAACCAGAATCCAAGCGCTGCGAGCAACGCAAGCGCCACTACCATGGCGAGGATTTGACCGTGGGAAACCACATTGCCGGACGGCAGCAGGAGCAGCACAGCGACGATCGGCGCCAGCACCAGCAGGTCGAACCACACGCTGACCCCTAACGAGGCAATACACGCGTCTAACGGCACCCGATGGCGCCGATTCAGCATCGCCGCGAAAGCCAACTCACCGAGCCGGGCCGGCAACAAATCGACCGCCATATTGCGTACGACCGTGGCGAGATAGATATGAATAAATACCGGCAACGGTGCGCTCGTCGCGGCCTGTAACAACACCCGGAATCGCGCGGCACGAAACACGGCGCCAAGCAATTGCAACAACACGTAAACACCGGCGAGCGGTAGCGCGATGCGCCGTAACGTATCGACCACGCTGGCAATATTTAACTCATCGCCTGCCGACGCCGCCAATCGAAAAATCAGCGCCAGCAACAACATTGAGACGCCGATCGATAATAGCGTGCGCGTCAGCAGCTTTAGAGGCAATCGTCCGTTGGTCACTAGATATCGCATTATGCCGATTACGTCCGATGAACGAAGGCGGCCATCTATCGGTCAAGATTAGCTTGACGGCGACGTTGAGCTATTGTGTCTGACGCCGTAGCCGCGTACAACGCGCCGTGACCGGCACCGCGCACTGAGCGAACCGGAATTAGGTGCGGCTTGCGCGGCGCCGGCTGCGGGTCCGAACCGGCTGCCCGGCAGCGGACAAATCCGTCACGGGTCGGGCCGGCAAGTTCACCTGTTGCGAGAGATGCGGATATTTTGCGACTTTATGGGGAATCGCCATCGCCTCGACGAAGTGCTGTTGGAAGCGGGGTTCCACGGCAGTTTCGACCTTTTCGATCCTGCCCACCAGCTGTTC
>CAXMMZ010000099.1:0-56058 GCA_964194565.1 Arenicellales bacterium | reverse complement strand
CCGCCCATTTGTTGGACTTAGGAAGGACTTACAAGGGACCTATAGATAGCATCGTGTCAGGCACTTTGATGCAATCTTATTGATATTATGGTGGCTATGGGTGGATTCGAACCACCGACCCCGGCATTATGAGTGCCGTGCTCTAACCAACTGAGCTACATAGCCATTTGTAGGAATCGGCCGGATTGGCAATCCGGCGGGGTCGGAGATTTTAGCGGAGATCTTGCTCTGGGGCTATGCCCGTGTCGGCGCGTTGATGGGGTTTGATACCGGGCGGGTCAGACGTTAAAGCGGAAGTGCATTACGTCCCCGTCGGCCACTATGTATTCCTTTCCTTCGAGGCGCAGGCGGCCGGCTTCGCGGGCACCCTGCTCGCCATTGCACGCAATGAAATCTTCATACGCCGTCGTTTCCACGCGAATAAAGCCACGCTCAAAATCGGTGTGAATTTCACCGGCGGCTTGCGGTGCTGTGGCACCGTTACGCAATGTCCAAGCCCGCGCTTCCTTAGGGCCGGCTGTGAAGAAGGTTTGTAGACCCAAAAGTGCGTAACCGGCACGAATGACTCGATGCAATCCCGGTTCGTCCAGATCCATCTCTGCCAGAAACGCCATGTGCTCGTCGGGCGCAAGCTCCGCGAGCTCGGCCTCTATAGCGGCACATATCACGATTGTTTCGGCGCCTTCACCTCGCGCCGCGGCCTGCGTCGCCTCCAATAACGGGTTGTCGGTGAAGCCGTCTTCGCTCACATTCGCGACATACATCATCGGCTTCGCGGTCAACAAACATAGCGGTTTCAACACGGCGCGTTCGTTGGCATCCAACACGAGGGTGCGCACGGGCGCGCCGCGGTCGAGATGATCCCGCGCGTGGCTCAGCACTTTACCTAATTTGATTTGTTCCTTGTCGCCGGTTTTGGCGGCTTTACCGGCGCGCTCGATAGCCCGTCCCACCGTATCCAAATCCGCTAGCGCCAGTTCGGTATTAATGACATCGACATCCGATTGCGGATCGACCCGGTCGGCAACATGGGTGACATTGTCGTCATTGAATGCCCGCACGACGTGGGCAATGGCATCTGCCTCACGGATATGAGCGAGAAACTTATTCCCCAGCCCTTCGCCTTCCGACGCGCCTTTGACCAACCCGGCGATATCGACGAATTCTATCGTTGTCGGAATGACTTTTTTCGGCTCGACAATAGCGGCGATGCGATCGAGGCGCGGATCCGGCACCGGCACCATCCCGACGTTGGGGTCGATTGTACAGAACGGATAGTTCTCGGCCTGCGCGCGGGATCGCGTAAGCGCGTTGAATAATGTCGATTTACCGACATTCGGTAAGCCGACGATGCCACAACGAAATCCCATACCGTCTACCTGATAACGTTTAGCTATTAACTACGCATCGCTGGCCGGCATGGTGGCGTCGGCGCTACGGTGCAACTCATTCATGACGATCTGATAGCGACCGTCGATTAGGTCGGCGACATGGCCGAGCACGTTGGCGATCCCGGAATCGATTTGAGCTTGGTCGGCGGCACTTGCGCGGCGCAGCACATAGTCGGTCACGTCGTCGCTGTTGCCCGGGTGGCCGATGCCGATTCGCAGACGCACGAATTCGGTGGTGCCAAGTTTCTGTGCAATATCACGTAAGCCATTGTGTCCGCCGTGGCCGCCGCCCTGCTTGAGTCGCACCGTACCCACGGGCAGGTCCAACTCGTCGTGGGCCACCAAAATGTTGCTGGGCGCGATTTTGTAATACCGCGCGAATGGCGCGACCGAGTCGCCGCTTAGATTCATAAAGGTTTGCGGGTGCAACAACCAAACCGGATGGGCGGCGCCATCGTAGCGCACGAGATCCGCCTTGAACCGCGATTCTGCCCGCAACACGACTCCGAGCCGATCTGCCAAAGCCCCGACAAAAAGAAACCCGGCGTTATGCCGGGTCTCTGCATGGCGTTCGCCGGGATTACCCAAGCCCACGATGAGCCGAATTCCAACGTCCATGTTAGTACTCTATCAAAGCGATACTACTCGGCATCTCCGGCGGGTGCCTCAGCATCGGCGTCGGCATCGCCTTCCTCGGCGGCCTCTAGGCCCTCGGCATCAGCCTCGACTTCCTCTTCCTCTTCCTCAATCTTCGGCGGCATGATGGTGGCGATGGCAAGATCTTCACCTTCGTGCGCAAGGCTCGTGATAGTGACCCCATCGGGAATTTTTATATCGCTTAAATGGACCGACGCCGACATGTCCAATGCCGACACATCGACCTCGAGATATTCGGGCAAGTCTGCCGGCAAACAGCTTATTTGCACATCGTTCATTAAACGCGAAAAAATGCCGCCGTCAATTCTCACACCAGGGGCTTCTTCCTCGCCCATGTAATGTATCGGCACCGAAATTTCGAATTTCTCGGTAGCGCGAATGCGCTGAAAATCGATATGCATTACCTGGCGCCGGTACGGGTGCATTTGCACGTCACGCACTATCGCCTGTTGCGACTTACCGTCCACCTTCACATCGATGATGGCGGAATGAAACGCCTCGATTTCCAGCTTATGCATGACGTCCTCATGATTGAAAACGATATGCGCGTTGTCTTTTCCCGCGCCGTACATTACACCGGGGACTTGACCACTTCGCCGCAAACGACGGCTGGCGCCGGTGCCCCCTGGTTCGCGGATTGTGACATTCAACTCATAACTCGCACTCATAACTCACCTCAACTGCTAATCGATTGCTGCGCTGATTGTAGCGCAACGCCATTTACCAATACTGCGACCTTCCCAGATGCCGAATGCAGCGTTTTCATCCTCGAAATCAATCGAGGAACAACGAACTTACGGAATCGTCCTCGGCGATACGCCGCATTGCCTCGCCCAACAGCTCGGCAAGGCTCAACTGTCTGATCTTTGCGCACGCCCGCGCGTTCTCACGCAGCGGTATGGAATCAGTCACCACCACTTCGTCCAGTTCGGACTTGTCAATGAGGTCGACCCCGGGGCCGGACAGCACCGCATGGGTACAGTATGCCAGCACTCGCCGTGCACCTTTGCGTTTCAACGCGCTAGCGGCTTCACATAACGTGTTGCCGGTATCCACCATGTCGTCCATCAACACGCAGGTAAGCCCGTCCACCTCGCCGATAATATGCATCACCTTGGCTTCATTCGCGCGCGGCCGGCGTTTATCGATAATGGCGAGATTGGTTTCCAGGTGTTTCGCCATGGCCCGCGCCCGTACCACGCCGCCGACATCGGGCGAAACTACGAGCAGATTATCGTGCTCGTGGCGCCAAATATCACCCAGTAATACCGGCGACGCGTAGATGTTGTCGGTGGGAATGTCGAAAAATCCTTGTATCTGGTCCGCATGCAGATCCATCGTAAGCACACGGCTCGCACCGGCCGTACTAATCATTGCTGCCACCAATTTAGCCGAGATCGCGACGCGTGCGGTCCGCGGCCGCCGATCCTGGCGGGCATAACCGAAATACGGGATGACCGCCGTGATACGGGCGGCGGACGAACGCCGCAGTGCGTCCGTCATGATCAACAATTCCATCAGGTTATCGTTGCTGGGCGCACAGGTCGGCTGCACCACGAACACATCGCGGCCACGCACGTTTTCCATTATTTCTACATTCACTTCGCCGTCGCTAAATTGGCTAACCAGCGCCTTGCCCATCGGCATGCCAAGGTAACGAGCCACGCGCTGGGCCAGATCCGGATTCGCGTTGCCGGCGAATATCGCCATATTATCGAGAGACACGGCGTCTACCTTATTTCGTTACGGTTATGGGAGCTGGTTGGGATGACTGTCGCATTGCCGGATACGAAGATGGCTGGGGTGCCAGGATTCGAACCTGGGAATGCCGGAATCAAAATCCGGTGCCTTACCACTTGGCTACACCCCAGTCGATGGCCCAGCCTACGCGTTGCCCGCGACGGTACTGGCCCGAGCCGTGAGAAAGGGGCGTATTCTGATCGGCTCGCATAGGCCTGTCAATTGGCCGGACGCGGCGCGGCGCACGCCTACGGAAGTGCTCATGAGCGCACGTTCCACTCCTTGACCAAGAGCTTTACCCGCACCCGTGAATTCTGGCCGGCACCACCCGGGGCCACGTTTTCGGCCCCACCGTCTTCCACGGCGGCCAGAATAATCTTCTCCGGCAGCTCCCAGCGCTGATGGGCTCGATACGCCGAAAATTCGATGCGCCAACCCCGCTGCACCAACATCGTCAAGCGCCCCTGTTTGTCGAATTCCAGCTCATGTGTTGTTCCGGGTGCCGGGAGGCCGATAATCCAGTAGCTCATCGCCGCAAACGGCACTCGCCAGCCAGTCCGGTCGAACAACAACGCGTCCGCGCTACGAGCCGTCGCCACACTCTGTTTGCCTTCCATCAGCGTCGCGCCTTGGGAGTTCTGGGTGATACGTATGCGTCCACCACCGAATGGCCCGAACAGATCGATTCGGTGGCGCTGCTGTTGCCGGTCCCAAATCAATGTCGCAGTGCCGCCACGTTGGTTGGTCCGCACCCCTAGCCGGGCTTTGAGATGCCAGTCGGTGAGGCCGGCAAGGGCCGCACTCCGCGCCGCCCACGGCGTACCGCTATCGAGGTCGCCTCGCTCTGCCACCGGCGTCGCGCAGCCCGCGATCAGCGCGGCAGCAGCCAGCAACAAACAGCGACTCATTGTTGCAGTTTGCGAATCGTCCCGAGCAGTACGTCGTTATCTGGCGAGTTTTTTAACGCTTCTTTCCAGACCGACTTGGCACGCCGCTGGTTCCCCGTGACCCATAACACCTCGCCCAGGTGGGCGGCGATTTCGGCATCGGGTCGGCTGTGCAGCGCGCGCTCCAGATAGTCAATCGCCGACTCGATATTGCCGAGGCGGTATTGCACCCAGCCCATACTGTCCATAATAAAGGGGTCGTCAGGCTTGAGTTCCAATGCCTTGCCTACGAGATCCAACGCTTCCTCGTAGCGGCTGGTTTGATCCGCCAGGGTATAGCCAAGCGCGTTATAAGCATGGGCGTTTTCCGGATCTCGCGCGATGAGTTTGCGCAAGTCACTCTCGTGCAACTCCAGCATGTTGAGCTGGGCGGCCACCAAGCCGCGGGCATACAACAACTCCGGGTGATCGGGCAGTTCCACTAGCGCCGAGTCCAAAACGATCTTGGCATCGTTGAGTCGCTTAGTCTCCCGGTAAACCCGCTCCTGGCCCAAATACAGTTGCAATTTTTGCTCGTCGTCAACCGGCTCGATCGTTTGCAGATGGGCAATCGCACCATCGAGATCACCGCGTTTCGCAAACACTGTCGCCAATAACATTTGTGCCTCGAACGCATATTCGAATTGCCGAATTTCACGGTACCAGGTCTCAGCGCCGTCATAGTCCTCGAGCTCCAACGCGACTTGTCCGAGATAAAGACGAGCTTGATCATTGTCTTCATTCAGCGCGAGGTTGCGCAACAAATAGTCGCGCGCTTGACGCAACTCGTTGATCTGAATGCTCAGCAAGCCCACCGCAAACGCGGCATCGGCGTTTTCGCTGTCGTGATCGGCGAGATACTTAAATTGAATCAATGCGTCGCGGGGGGTCTCCCGGTCTACGAGAAATCGGGCGTAACGCGCCCGCAACCGGGGAGCGTCGGGATGGTCATGCAAATATTCATCCGCAAAAGCGTCAGCGTCCTCGGGAGACGATGAGTCCGCGAGGTGTCCAAATTTTCCTAGCGCTGCGTCTTCCCAATCCGGGCGCAGCATCAACGCCTGATCGATACTGGCACCGACTACCGTCACCTGCTTTAAGCGGTCTGCCAGAAACGCTTTGGAGTAGTACGCCTCGGCACTCTCAGGGTGCAGCGCAATAAGACGATCCATCAACGCCAACAGGCCGTCCGTTTTGCTACTTCGCGCCAGCAAATCGGCGATACGCCGATAGGCGCCGCCAACCTCCGGCTCAACATGCCGGATCAGTTCAGCAAATTTCTCGTACGCCTCCTCGATACGGCCCATTGCCAAAAAGGCTTGGCCTGACAACTGCGCAGGCGCCGGATGACCAGGCTGGGCTTGCTCCCAAAGCTGAGCGATTTCCAAGGCTTTGTCATAATCACCGGCGCGCGCAGCGCGACGTCCGGCGCGTGACAACAGCCGCGGATCTTTGCTGGCCATCGCAGCGCGGCTCAATGCCTCGACCGCGACATCGCCGTAGCCACGCTGGTCGGCGATTTCACCGAGCAGGATATCGTAGAGGAGTTCCGCCGTGAGCGGAATATTGGGGGGCACGGCCAGCGGGGCGCTGTGTTTAGGCTCTGCAACATCCATGTCGGCGGGCACGCTGACGCAACCGACGGCCAGCCAGGCAACGCCTATCGCGGCACCGAGACAGCGGATGACCCGTAACAAAAATTTGTCGTGAGTTAGAATTGTGCCCATTAGAGCGTATACGTACTGGGGTCCACGACCCATGCCGAAGGCGGCGCTGCACTATAACCGCCAACATAGGCCGCGGGCAATTTCTCCGATCGTCACCTGCAATATTGCCACTACGGCCCGACGCCCGACATCATTACCTGCCTTGCTCTACAATAATAGTGCTCTGTTTCGAATTTAGCCTCAATTTTGTCGCCGCCCGGTTTCGACATCGACGGGACAGGAGGCGGCAAAATAATTGTCCGAATCCTTGGCACGAATGAGAATTTGCTTCTGAGCCAGAAGAATACGTGCGCAGACGCGTAGTTTATATTGAGTAGGTGAGCATTCGGCTCACTATCAAGGCCGATCGGGGGCAAAATATCGTTGCTGCCAAGGGCTCTGTTAGTACGTCTGCAAAAAATGCTATATAGCCACGACCGGACCGAGGACCGCCAGATTTTGCGACGGCCGATCACCGCTTACATCCACAAGTCATGATACCGTTCGCATTACTGGCTATTGCTACCGTCGTTTTCGTGCTCGGGTTACTCTATTGCGCGAAATTCCTGCTGATAGCGGTGTTCCCGGCCAGTATGTCACCACCGACTGGTGGCGACCGATCGCAACAAACGATAGCGTTCGGTTATCACAGCGCGACCGTGGCGGGCGCCAGCACGATCATAGGCGTGGGAATCGGTGTCGCTTGGGGTTGGGCGCCGGCATTTTTGTGGATTGTCGGCGGTACCGCCATCCTCGCCGGCACCCTGGCCATTGGCAGCCTATGGATGCGGCAGCGCTACTCGCCGGAGGAATTGTTCGGGGAGCAAGGCGCGCGCGCCTTGTATGGCCTGCTCGCGGCTTGGATGCTGTGCCTGAATCCGTTATTGGCGCTGCTCGTAGCAGAACTCATCGCCGCGGTCCCGGCGGCGATATGGCCCGTATTCCTGTTAACGCCCATCAGCTTACTGCTCGGACAACGAATGCTGACCGCGCCACTACTGTTCGGCGTGTTAACGATGCTGCTGCTGGTTGCGATTACGGGACTCAGCCAATGGTGGTTGCCGTCCATCAGCGGCACCATCATCGTCGCAGTCGCGGATTGGGAATGGTCGCTGGAACCGCATCGCTTTTGGGTCATACCGATAATCGCGCTGGCTTATCTGTCCACGACTATAGATACGCGACGCCTGGCTCAACCGAAGGGTTATCTCGCTGCGCTCAGCATCACGATAATCGCAGTGCTTGCCGTAGTCGGCTTGATACTGAGCGGCGACCGCGTCGAGGCACCGCCATACCACGAGGTCGTCGGCGCACCGAAACCGTTTCCACTGCTGTTCATGGTCCTGACCGGCGGCGCGGTTGCGGCCTTTCATACATTAATCGACCACCAAGGCGCTCCGAACAATCCGCTTGGCCAAGCACGATTCGGTTACGGCATCGCTGTCGCCGATGGGTTATTGGCGATCGCGGTGCTATTTGTGGTCACCAACACATTGGCTAATGGCGGCGGCTGGGAAGCCCATTATGCGGAGTGGCCGCTGCGCGGTGGGGTAGAACAATGGTTACTGCATATCGTCAATGCCCTGGCCGCCGCCGTTAACGCGCTCGGAATCCCCAGCGATTGGTCTCAAGCATTTGCCGCCTTTGCCGTGGCGAGCCTCGCGATGGTGGCGCTGGAGGCCGGCATTCGAGTGCAGCAATTCCTTATCGAGTGCGTCGAGCCCGCGGCCAACGCCGATCCGCTTCGACCGCAGCGGCATCACCGTCGCGCCGTTATCGGCATCGCCGTGCTGGGGTTTTTCGCGGCCGATCAATACCTTAGGGTCGAATTCTGGGTGCTAACGGGCGCCGCCAGTCAATTATTTGTCGGCGCCGTGTTTTTCGCACTGACGCTATCGGCAATGCGGGCAGGTCGCAATGCGGTATGGTTACTGGCGCCGGCGTTGGTTATTTCCGGCATCACGCTATGGGCGTTGGGTTCCGAAGTCATGCAGTGGTGGCTAAACGGTGACTGGCCGCGATCGGCGCTCGGTGCCACGATCTGGGGTCTCGGGGCATGGATGGCCCTGGCCGCCGGACATGCGCTGACGCAGCGCCCGGATACGTCACCGAGGATCCGAAGTTGAGGGTCGAATTGGTCCTCAATTCGGACCGTACACGCCGTCTGTTTCCGTAATAACCTAAGGAACCTCTGAACCTCGCTAATTCGGTTGAATCCTAGTCAAATCTGTAAATATTTTAGTCTGCCTTGGTGAAATATCCGGGCTTCACCCCCTGATATGCCCGTGAAAATCTCGGCGGACGCTTGACAGCCGCGCCATGACACGGCAGATAATGACTCGGATCAACGAAATTTCGCGGCTAGTCCACGCTTAATAGGGGGTTGCGTGAATCGCCGCCAGCCAGCCGCGGTGACTACGCGGTACCCTCGCCATGACTTTGGGAGTAAACGGCATAGTGGCCGGATCGATCGAAACGACACCAATGAACTTGCTCGCAATAGGAATCAATCACAATACCGCACCCGTCGCACTGCGGGAGCAAGCCGTGTTCAGTCCGGAGCGGCTGTCCGGAGCCTTGCACGACGTGGTGAGTACAGGGCTTGCCGATGAAGTCACAATCCTATCCACCTGCAACCGCACCGAGCTGTATTGTCGCAGGCCAACGGAGCACCATGACGATTTGGTCGGATGGCTCTGTAACTACCACGACATACCGCGGCAAACCATCGCCCCAAGCCTGTATCAGCACCCCAACGAAGATGCTGTCCGCCACGCGTTTCGGGTCGCCTCCGGGCTTGACTCGATGGTACTGGGCGAGCCGCAAATACTCGGGCAAATGAAAGCCGCGTTCGCCACCGCGCACCGCGCTGGTTCGACCGGGAAGGTATTGAACAGGTTGTTTCATCATACTTTTTCAGTCGCGAAACAAGTCCGCACGGATACCGCAATTGGCGCGAATTCCGTGTCCGTGGCCTATGCAGCAGTGGACTTGGCGAAACGCATTTTTACCCGGATCGAAGACCGCACAGTGTTATTGCTCGGTGCCGGCGAAACCATCGAACTCACGGCACGGCATCTGTACGGTCAGGGCGTGCGCCGCATGATCGTTGCGAATCGCTCAATCGAACGCGCCGCACGCCTTGCACAAATCACCACCGCCGAGGCAATCTCGCTGGCCGAGTTAGCTTCGCGAATACACGAAGCCGATATCGTAATTACCTCCACCGCCAGCACACTGCCGATCGTCGGTAAGGGCACGATCGAACGCGCGCTGAAACGTCGCAAACATCGGCCAATGTTGCTGATCGATTTAGCCGTACCGCGGGATATCGAGGCCGAAGTCGCCGCATTGGACGACGTGTATCTGTATACCGTCGACGACTTGCAACAAGCCGTCGATACCAATCTGCAGGTCCGCCGCGAAGCCGCTCTCGAAGCGGAAACCATCATCGACCTTCAGGCCATGCGTTTTATGGGCTGGTTACGATCGCTCGATTCGGTACCGACGATTCGCGCACTGCGATCGAATGCCGATTCAATACGCAGCGCCGAGGTCGAGCGCGCGCTGCATCGCCTCACCCAAGGGGCCGACCCACAGACAGTCATAGAGCAACTAAGTACCGCCCTCACCAACAAACTCATCCACGCCCCAAGCGCCGCGTTAGAGCGCGCGGGGCGCGACGGCGATCGCTCGCTATTGGCCGTGGCGCGCCGGCTATTCGGCCTGACACGCTAGTCCTCTCATTATACCGATGAGCTCCTGCGTCGGTCGGATATGAATCCGTCGATAATCACGAAGCTGGAATACTTGGTGGATCGCCAGGAGGAAATCAATGCGTTATTGGCGGACCCAGCGGTGCAGGAACAACAAAATCAATTTCGCCGACTGTCGATCGAATTGGCTGAAATCGCGCCGGTCGTGGAAACCTATAATAAGTACCGGTCCTTAGTGTCCGAGTTGGACGCCACACGCTCTATGCTGGACGATTCGGATTCGTCGATCCGGCGCATGGCGCAAGACGAGCTCCCAAAGCTCGAGCAGCACATCGAACAACAACAGCTCGGCATTCAGAAACTGCTGCTGCCGAAAGACCCGAACGATGAACGCAACATCTTTTTGGAGATTCGTGCCGGAACGGGCGGCGACGAAGCTGCGCTGTTCGCTGGTGACTTGTTCCGTATGTACAACATTTACGCCGAAAACATGCGCTGGACGGTGGAAGTCGTTAGTAAAAGCCTCGGGGAATACGGCGGATACAAGGAAATCATCAGCCGCATCGAAGGCCGCGGCGCGTACTCGCGCTTAAAATTCGAATCGGGCGCCCATCGCGTACAGCGCGTTCCCGAAACCGAAGCACAGGGGCGCATTCATACCTCGGCCTGCACGGTCGCGGTGTTACCTGAAGCCGATGAAATCGACGAGATTGAAATCGAAACTAAAGACCTGCGGGTCGATACCTTTCGTGCGTCTGGCGCCGGCGGGCAACACGTCAACCGCACGGATTCCGCCGTTCGACTGACCCATATCCCGAGTGGCATTGTCGTCGAATGCCAAGACGAACGCTCACAACATAAGAATCGGGCACGTGCGATGTCGGTATTGAAATCGCGTCTACTCGAGGCCGAAACCCGTAAACAACAATCCGAACAGGCCGAAACCCGCCGCAACCTGGTCGGTAGCGGTGACCGATCGGAACGCATCCGGACCTACAATTTTCCCCAGGGGCGGGTCACTGACCACCGCATCAATCTGACACTCTACAAACTGAGCGAATTTATCGGCGGTGATCTCGACGCCGTGATCGATCCGTTGATTGCCGAGCACCAAGCCGACCAATTAGCCGCCTTGGGCAGCGAGTGAACAACCCCGAGGAGACCAGGATGGAATCGCTGTTAGCGGTCGCAGCGCAACGCCTGCATACTGTTTCCGCAACGCCCGTTCTCGATGCCCAGGTGCTATTGCGCGATGTCGCCGGATGCCGGGCACGGCCCGCGCATAATTCAACAGAAGCGCTCTCGGCCAGCGAACGTGACGCATTCGAGGCGTTGATCGAACGCCGCCGGTGCGGGGAGCCGGTCGCCTATATCCGCGGCGAGCGGGAGTTTTGGTCGCTGTCGTTGTACGTGACTCGCGCCACACTGATCCCCCGCCCCGACACCGAGACCCTCGTGGAGCGTGCGCTATTGCGCATTCCCACGACCGACACGACGAATGTTGCCGACTTAGGTACCGGTTGCGGCGCTATTGCGCTCGCACTCGCGACTGAACGCCCACGTTGCCGGATCGCGGCGACGGACCGTTGGCCCGACGCGCTGGCAGTGGCCGCCCGCAATATCAACCGACACAAGATTGAAAATGTCGTGTTGCGCGAAGGCGATTGGCTTCACGCGTTGCCCGACTCCGGCTATAACGTGATTGCCTCGAATCCGCCTTATGTGACCGCGAACGATCCGCACTTGAACGCCGCCGAAGTTCGTCACGAACCCCGTCACGCATTGCTTGGCGGCGCCGACGGGCTGGACGCACTGCGCGTAATCATCGATACCGCGCGAACGCGTTTGCGCCAAAACGGTTGGTTGCTGGTCGAACACGGTTACGATCAAGCACAGGATGTACGCGCCTTGTTTTCTGCGCATGGCTACATTCGCGTCACGAGCTATCGCGATTTGGCGGGGATCGAGAGGGTCACCGAAGCGTTATGGCCAACGACCAATTACGCAGTTTAGCCGGCCCTGGTTTAGGCCGGATTACGTTGCTGCGAATTCGGCAACGACCGGCGTATGGTCAGATGGTCGTTCCCATTTTCGCGGCGCTTTATCGATCACACACCCAGCACACGGACGGTACAACTCCTGACTACATAGAATATGATCGATGCGCAGACCGAGGTTGCGACGAAACCCCGCAGCACGGTAGTCCCACCACGAAAACGTGTTTGGTTCTTGATCGAACTTGCGGTACACATCGTCCAAACCAAGGCCAATCAATTGCTGAAACATCGCACGCTCGGGCTCGCTGCATAAGACCTTATCACGCCACTGCTCAGGGTCGTGCACATCTTCATCCGCCGGCGCGATATTAAAATCGCCCAATAACATTAGCCGCGTATGGGATTTCAGCTCGACCTGCAAATAGGCCAATAGGGATTCCAGCCACATCAATTTGTACTGGTATTTTTCCGACCCCACCTCTTGCCCGTTCGGAATATAGACATTTACCACGCGAACGCCGTCGATCGTGGCGGCGAGTAGACGCCGCTGCGGATCGTCCAGGCCCGGCAGTGCTGTTACGATGTCTTGCGGTGGCGAAGTGCTCAGCGTCGCGACGCCGTTATAGGTTTTCTGCCCGGAGAATGCCACATGATACCCGGCGTCTTTGATTGCCGATACGGGAAAATCGGCATCGACGAGCTTAGTCTCTTGCAAACACAGAATATCGGCTTGCTCGGTGCCTAGCCATTGAGTGACGTGAGGCAATCGAACCCGCAACGAGTTGACGTTCCACGTAGCCGCTTTCACAACATCACCGACCGGCCGTGGGGATTCGAACCCATCAGAACTGAGAGGCGCGCATTAACGTGTAAAGAGCGCTTTGTATGAGCGATCTTTTAACGGTTATGATTCGGTGTCGTCGGCCGGTTGTTCTTCAACTTCGATTTCTGCGGCCTCTAATTCTTCGTCGCCTTGTTCCGCCTCACCTTCCCCGCCGGCAACGGACGGGTCAACAGCCGCGGATTGAAGTGCCGGGAATCCGGCATTCTCCAAAACGTTTTCCAACAACCCGCGGTTGTAACCTCGCATTACCTTATCGCCCACCAACACCGTGGGCACCTCCAACCGCCCCGCCTTTGCCTTTAGTTCGGTCTGGGTTGCGATATTGTCTTCGACATCTTTCTCATTAAACGGAATTCCAAAGCGATTAAAAAAGTTGCGAAACAATTCACAACCATCGCATTCGGCGATGCTGTACAGCACGATCGGCGCATTCGCGGCCGCAGCCGCCAACTGCGCGGTGGGATCCGCACCGTCGGTCGGAACAACGCCCGTCGCAACACCATCGACGTTTTGTTCGCTGAATTCGGAGCCTTCCGGCGGCGGGCTATCCTGATAGCTCACGTTGCCGTATTCATCGACCCACTTATACATCTTGCCCGCGATCGACCACTGTGGCGCTAACGCCACCGCTATAACGAGCGGGATGAACGCCAATGGGGACCCCAATAGAGACCGTATTTTCATGACCGTGTCCAATTTCCGTCGCATTTTTCACCAGTATAGCCAATATCGGCGGCGGCCGTTAGGGTCGGCCGTGGGACCGCCGGACAAACCCTAAGCGAGAAGGCCATATTGCTCCAATAATGCGTCGATGTTCGGCTCCCGGCCGCGGAATTCCCGAAATAACGCCGCCGCGTCCTCGGCACCGCCACGCTCCAGAATACTGTGCATAAACTCCGTTCCCGTGAGTTGGTCAAAAATACCCTTTTCTTGGAATTTGCCATACGCGTCCGCCGCCAGCACCTCCGCCCATTTATAGCTGTAGTAACCGGCCGCATAACCGCCCGCAAAAATATGCGTGAAACTGTTCTGAAACCGATTGAATTCGGGTGGCATCACCACCGCCACAGCGGCGCGCACTGCATCCAAAACCTGCTGCGCCGACTGCGCCCGAGCCGGACCGGGCTGGCTATGTAGCCGCAGGTCGAACACACTGAACTCGATCTGCCGTAACATCTGCATCGCGGCATGAAAATTCCGGGCCGCGCGCATCGCATCTAAGAAATTGTCCGGCAGTGGTTCGCCGCTTTCGAAGTGGCCGGAAATAATATCCAACGCCTCGCGCTCCCAACACCAGTTTTCCAGGAACTGACTGGGTAACTCGACCGCATCCCAGGACACGCCGTTAATTCCGGACACTCCAACGTAGTCGACCAAAGTCAACATATGATGCAGGCCGTGGCCGAACTCATGAAATAGCGTCGTGACCTCATCGTGGCTCAACAGTGACGGCTTACCGCCGGCCGGCGGAGAAAAATTACAGGTTAGAAACGCGACTGGCGTCTGCACACCTGCGACGGTGCGCTTACGGCCAATACAATCCGCCATCCAGGCACCACCACGCTTGTGAGGTCGTGCATATAAATCGACATAGAACCGACCTCGCGTAACGCCTTCGCGGTCGGCTACCTCGTAAAACTGTACGTCCGGGTGCCAGACAGAAACCGCAGTCACTGCCGTGATGCGCAATCCAAACAGTCGTTCGACCACTTTAAACATGCCCGTCAATACTTTCGGCGCAGGAAAGTATGGGCGCAGATCTTCCTCACTAAACGCGAACCGTGACTCCCTTAGCTTCTCCGAATAATACGGCAGGTCCCACACCGGTATGTCGGTGGCTCCGCATCGATTGCGCGCGAACTCGCGCAACTCTTCGAGTTCAGCCCGGGCGCTCGTCCGCGAGCGTGACGTGAGCTCGTCGAGAAATGTCAGCACTTGTTCGACACTGTCGGCCATTTTTGTCACCAACGAATACGCCGCAAAATGGGGGAAGTCCAACAGCGTGCCGGACTCGTGGCGCAGCCTGAGAATCTCAACAATTAATGGGGTGTTGTCCCATCGTCCGGCATCCGGTCCACGGTCGCTGGCGCGGGTGACATAGGCTTCATAGGCCTTCTTCCGTAACTCTGGTCTCTCCGAATAGGTGATGAACGGAATATACGACGGCGCATCGAGCGTAAACACCCAGCCCTGTTTTGCATCGCGTTCAGCCGTCCCCCGCGCGATCTCGATAACGGTCGCCGGCAATCCAGCCAGTTGTTGCTGGTCGGTGATATGTAAATGCCAGCCTTGGGTCGCATCCAGCACGTTTTGCTCGAATTGGTTGGTGAGCGACGACAGCGCTTGAGCGATCTCCTTAAAGCGCTGCTTGGCGGGCACGTCGAGTTCGACCCCACCTAAGCGCGCATCGCGTAGCGCGTTGTCGACAATTTTGCGCTGAGCGCCGTCTAAGGCGGCGAACGCGGCGTGCTCCGCGACGTCCTTATAGCCCCGGTACAAGCGCTCGTCCTGGGCGATCTCACTGTAGTAGACACTAAGCTTTGGCAGGCACGCTTCGTAAACGGCGCGCAGCTCCGGGTTGTCCATGACCGCATTAAGATGCGAAACCGGTGCCCAAAAACGCTCAATATTTTCACCGAGGTCTTCGATGGGTTGCACAAAGTTATCCCAGTCTCGGCGGCCACCGCGCACCACAATCTCTTCCAATTGCTCACGATTCTGCGACAATAACGAATCAAGACCCGGCTCGATGTGTGCCACATCGATATCCCGGAACTTCGGTAGACCCGTAAAATCCAATAGCGGATTAGCGGTGTGTGTTGGTACGGTCATAGGGTCAAGTATTAGGCTCTGATCAGCAGCCACTACGATAGCATGCGCGCTGAGCAGACTTAACCCGGATAATTCGAAGGGTTCGGGTCAAGCCGCTGTGCTTGCTTGCGTCGTGACCGAGCCGCATAGTTGCCGGTTTCCCATCCAATCCGAGTTCAATTCGCATGACGGAAAAGTACGATTTTCTTGTAATCGGGGGTGGCAGCGGTGGGATCGCAGCCGCGCGGCGGGCTGCAAGCTACGGTGCCCGCACTGCGTTGATTGAAGCGAAGCGTATCGGCGGAACCTGCGTCAACGTCGGTTGTGTACCGAAAAAAATAATGTGGACGACATCGTGGCTGGCGGAATTACTGCACGACGCGCCTGAATACGGATTCGATATACAGCGCAACGGTTTCGACTGGGCCACAATCAAATCCGGCCGGGACGCTTACGTCGCACGCCTTAACGACATCTATCACCGTAATTTGGACACCTCGGAAGTCAGAGAAATCGATGGCTTCGCCCGCTTCGCCGGCGCAAAAAATGTCGAAGCCGGCGGCATCGAATTCGCCGCCGACCATGTGCTGATCGCGACCGGTGGCGCACCCATCGTACCGGATATTCCGGGTGCCGATCTTGGCATCACCAGTGACGGCTTTTTTGAGCTCGCGCAACAACCTCGACGCGTGGCGGTGGTCGGTGCCGGTTATATCGCTACCGAATTCGCGGGAGTACTGAACGGGCTCGGTTCCGAGGTATCGATTTTTTTGCGCAAGGACCGTTTGCTGCGGGGCTTCGACGTAACCTTGCGAGAAACGGTCATGGACGAGATGCAAAGCGCCGGCGTGAATATTCTGACTAGCGTGAGCATTAGCGCGTTGCGACGTGAGACCGGCGGCACGATCGCGATTGATCGCCATAATGCCGAGCCGATCGGCGGTTTTGACACGCTCATATGGGCGATTGGGCGCGCCCCGGTGACCGATGGCCTGGATCTCGACACCGCCGGCATCGAGCGCGACGCGGCGGGATTCATTTCGACCGACCTGTATCAAAACACCAATGTTGCTGGCATTTATGCGATCGGCGACGTGACGGCCCGCGCCGCGTTGACGCCGGTCGCGATCGCTGCAGGGCGCCGCCTTGCCGATCGAGTTTTTGGTGGGCAAACCGAGGCACGACTCGACTACGACAACATCCCGAGCGTGGTATTCAGCCACCCGCCGCTTGGCACTGTCGGATTAACCGAAGAACAGGCTTGCGAACAGTACGGTCACTCGGAAGTAAAGGTATACCAAAACCGTTTCACCAACATGTACTACGGGGTCACGTCACGTAAATCGCCGACCGTCGTGAAGCTCGTTGTGGCGGGCGCGAAGGAACGAATAGTGGGATGCCATATGATCGGAGATTTTGCCGACGAGGTCATCCAAGGCTTCGCGGTTGCAGTGAAAATGGGCGCCACCAAAACCGACTTCGATAACACCGTTGCGATACATCCTACGGCCGGCGAGGAACTCGTCACACTGCGCTGAGATCGGCCCGCAACGTGGCGATTACATCGGCCGTCGCCGGATATACGCCGTGCCATATTTCAAACGAGACGGCCGCCTGCTCGACCAACATACCCAATCCGTCGGCTACGCGCACGGCACCGTGTTGGCTAGCCCATTGTAAAAACGGTGTCGCTGTGCCCCCGTACATCATATCGTAAACCAATACCGTGCCCGTCAACACGCCGGGCCTCAATGCTGGTATCTCGCCGCCAAGACTCGCCGACGTGGCATTGACGATAATGTCAAAATCATCGTCGTCGAGCGTGTCGAAACCGAGACCACGTACCGGCCCGAATGCCGCGAATCGGGCGGCTAACGCGACCGCACGATCAGCGCTGCGATTGGCGATGATCAATCTCACCGGTTGCTGTTCCAGCAACGGGCCCACAACACCGCTCGCAGCCCCGCCCGCGCCCACCAGCAGTACGCGGCGACCGACTATCGAACACCCGAGATTACGTTGCAGGTCATTGACCAAGCCGATGCCATCGGTGTTGTCCGCAAAGATACCATCGCTTTCCATTTTTAGCGTATTGGCGGATTCCGCCAACTCCACCCGTGGACTGCGTCGGTCTGCCAGCGCGCGCGCTTCGAACTTAAAGGGCACCGTGACATTCAGTCCCCGCCCACCCATGGCCTGAAAACTGTGCACCGCTTGCGCGAACCCACCCGGATCGACCTGGATCGCCCGATAGTCAATTCGCACGTTGTTCGCCGTCGCGAACAAATCATGGATTCGCGGCGATTTGCTATGCTCGATCGGATTACCCATGACCGCATATAGCGGTGGTGGTGAATCGAACTCAAATAGATCACTCATAGCATGCGGAGTATACGGCGTCATCTCAAGCCCGCAAGCGCGCAGTAGCCCATGCGTCGTCATGGTAAATTAGTCACATCGTAATTTTTTCCATAAGGACAAATTTTGTGATCACAACACAACCCTTTATCGACGAACTTTGGGACGAATCCATCGTGCCGGCGTTGATCGACTACATCCGGATTCCCAATAAGTCGCCGATGTTCGATCCCGACTGGCAGGCCCACGGGCATATGGATGCGGCCGTAAAGCTCGTCGCCGGCTGGTGCGAGAGCCACGCCGCTGCGGGGATGTCTATGCAAGTCATACAACTACCGGGGCGCACGCCGCTTATCTACATCGAAATACCCGGACAGGGTGACGGTTGCGTGCTGTTATATGGACACTTGGATAAACAACCGGAGATGAGCGGTTGGAGAGACGAATTAGGCCCGTGGCGACCCGCGCTCATCGGTGATCGTTTATACGGACGCGGTGGCGCCGACGACGGCTACGCAGCATTTGCCGCGTTGACCGCGGTATTGGCCCTGCAAAAGTCACAGCACCCACACGCCGACCTAAAAATTATTATCGAGGCCAGCGAGGAGAGCGGTAGCCCGGATTTGCCGTTTTATGTCGATGCTCTGTCGGAGCGTCTTGGGCAGCCGGATCTAGTGGTGTGTCTCGACTCGGGATGCGGTAATTACGATCAACTTTGGTGTACCACCTCGCTGCGCGGACTGGTGGGGGGCACGGTAAGCATCGACGTACTCACCGAAGGAGTACACTCCGGTGATGCCGGCGGCATCGTGCCGTCAAGCTTCCGTATATTGCGGACGTTGCTGAGCCGAATCGAAGATGACGCAACAGGCCACATCGGCGACGCTGCGTTCAATGTGGGGATTCCCGACGAACGCCGCGCGCAGGCGGTCGTTGCCGCGACCGTGCTGGATCACCAAGTGTATACGAAATTTCCGTTTGCCGGTCGCGTTCGGCCCGCAGCCGGAGAACTCGCCGAGCTGATACTGAACCGCACCTGGCGGCCCGCACTTGAGATTACCGGCGTCGGTGGGATTCCGGCGCTTGCGGACGCGGGCAATGTATTGCGCCCCTGCACCCAGGCGAAATTGTCGCTGCGCATACCGCCAATTTGCGATGCGCATACCGCCAGCGTGCGGCTGCGTGATGTCATGCTGACGGAACCACCGTACGGTGCGGCCATCGAATTCGACTGTGACGAGCCCGGTGACGGTTGGAACGCACAGCCACTCGCGGCTTGGCTCGGCGAATCCCTGCATCGTGCATCATTGGCGTGGTTTACGAAGCCTCCGGTTTATATGGGCGAAGGCGGCACAATTCCGTTTATGGCCATGCTCGGCCGTTCGTTTGCCGACGCGCAGTTCTTGATCACTGGCGTGCTGGGGCCGCACTCCAATGCCCACGGCCCCAACGAGTTCCTGCATATCCCGACCGGGAAACGTGTCACGGGTTGCGTGGCGCAGGTACTGGCGGACCACTACCGCAAATGTAACGGCTGAATTTCGTTAGCCCGCCAGCCTGACAGGCACGCGGCGCCGGCCCCAATTGCCGGGCGTCGAAGCGAATACACCCGGACACGGCATTGAACAGTTCCGGCACTGACCGTCCGAGTCGAGATTCCAGGCCCCCAATTCGTACCAATCGCGGCCGATGAGTTTCGTGTGGCAGCGATGGCAATACGTACTGCCGCCGTGCTCGTCGTGGACGTTACCGGTATAAGCGTAGCGTACCCCGTTACGTAGCGCGATTTGCCGCGCCCGGGTCAGCGTCGGCGGCGGCGTGCGAGGTGTAGTGGTCATCTTCCAGTCGGGATGAAATGCCGTGAAGTGCATAGGCACATCCGGGCCTAGCCGCTCCACAACCCATGCCGTCATATGTTCCAGCTCCTGATCCGAATCATTTTCGCCGGGAATCAACAACGTCGTGAGCTCAAACCAAGTTTCGGTTTCGTGGCGCAGGTACTCCAATGTTTCCAGCACCGGCTGTAGTTCGCCGCCACAGATCTTGCGGTAGAACCGTTCGCTAAACGCTTTCAGGTCGACGTTTGCGGCGTCCATGACGTTAAAAAATTCGGCGCGCGGCTCAGCGCAAATATAGCCGGCGGTCACCGCCACCGATTTTATCCCCACTTCGCGGCACGCGGCGGCGATATCGATCGCGTATTCGTGAAAGATCACCGGATCGTTGTAGGTGAAGGCCACGCTTGAGCAACCGCGATCCCGGGCCGCCTGAGCGATGCGTTGCGGCGATGCGCAATCGGCCAGAGTATCGATCTCTCGCGATTTGCTGATATCCCAATTTTGACAAAACTTACAGGCGAGGTTGCAACCAGCCGTGCCAAACGACAGCACCGCGGAGCCCGGTAAGAAGTGGTTGAGCGGTTTCTTCTCGATCGGATCGATACAGAACCCGCTGGAACGGCCGTAAGTGGTCAGCACCACCGCGTCGTCGTGTCGCATACGCACAAAACACAGGCCCCGCTGGCCCTCGCGCAACCGGCACTGCCGCGGGCACAAGTCGCACTGAATCCGACCGTCGGTCAGATGTTGCCAGTACCGGGTCGGAAAATATTCCTGTTGCTCAGTGGTTTTCATTGCTCGTGGCTATGTTACTCCTGAATGTGCGACAGGGGTATTGAATCGCGGCGCCGAAGCGCGCAAATTAACCATTACCGGGTAACGACACGGCGGTTCGTTCTGGCCGTGCGTAGAGTCACCAAACGGAGGGCTATGACGTCAGTTCGATCGGCCGCGGTGGCGGGTTCGTTCTATCCAAGCGAACCACAGGTACTGCGCGATGAACTCGGCCGCTTGCTAAGTGCGGCCGCGGGTTCCCTCGCACCACCGAAGGCGATTATCGTCCCACATGCGGGTTACGTGTATTCGGGTGCGGTGGCCGCGGCGGCGTACGCAGCACTGCGCGACCACCGCGACACGATTCGCCGGGTGGTACTGCTCGGGCCCGCCCACCGCGTATATATTGCTGGACTCGGCGCACCCGCCGCCGCCGAATTCGAGACTCCGCTCGGCCGAGTGCCGGTCGACCAAGACGCGGTGGCTGAGCTGCTGGCGAATCTGCCGTTCGTACAGACGCGTGACGATGCCCACCGCGACGAGCACAGCCTCGAGGTTCAGATTCCGTTCCTACAGGCGGCCCTGGAGGATTTTCGATTGCTACCGCTGGTGGTAGGCGACGCACCTCGTGAACAAGTGCAAGCAGTGTTGGAGCGGGTTTGGGGCGGCGCGGAAACACTGATCGTCGTGAGTTCCGACCTGAGTCATTATCACCGATACGCGGTCGCGCAGCGTATCGATCGATCCACGACATCTGCCATTGAACAACTGCGGCCCGAAGCAATCAACAGCAACCACGCCTGTGGTCAGGTGCCACTTCGTGCCCTGCTCGACGTGGCCAAGCACAGACGCATGGACGTCCACACCGCGAAACTGTGCAACTCAGGCGACAGCGCCGGACCGATGGACCGGGTCGTGGGGTATGGCGCGTATTTGTTTTACGAGAAAAACGTGACGTGAACACGGAGCAACAAACTGTGCTACGCAGCATCGCCATCGCGTCGGTCCATCATGGACTGCGACACGGCTGCGCACTAGCAGTCGATACAGACACCCTCAAGCCGCCGTTGTCAGTGCCGGGGGCATCATTCGTCACGCTGCGCCGCGACGGGCGATTACGCGGGTGTGTGGGCACGCTGGCGGCCGATCATCCACTCGCCGTGGACGTGTCGACCAACGCCTATAACGCGGCGTTTCGCGACCCACGATTCGCGCCGCTGACGACACCAGAATCGAGCGACTTCAGCGTCTCGATCTCGGTACTCGGCGCACCACAACCGCTTCAATGCTGCGACGAAGACGACCTGCTTAGACAGTTGCGACCGGGCATAGACGGGCTGACGATCACCGAAGGCCACCGCCGCGGCACGTTCCTGCCATCGGTGTGGGACAACCTCGCATCACCGCGTGAGTTCGTACGCGAACTCAAACACAAAGCCGGACTCGCGCGGGACTATTGGTCGGCATCGATCGTTGTCGAGCGCTACACCACGGAAACGTGGTAGCGGTAGATGGTCGTCCCTGAAAAACGCCCTTTTCAGAAACGACTGGGTAGACATTACTTTTTTTGCTCAACCCAGTTGATAAGCGGTCGCCATTGTTCGAGATCGGTTTCCACCAAATACGGCGCCATTTCAAAAATACCAATGCCGTATTCCGCCGCGCGAATGTAGTTCTGAGAGTCCCGCAGGTAGGTCACAACCGGAACCTTGATTGACTTTAGAAACTTTTCGAGTTTCGCGTAAATCAGTGTCTGCTCACGGACACGGTTGCCCAATACGCCAATACGCTTGTTGCGACTACGCCCGGAAAGCAGCAATTCACCAATGAAGTGAGCGGCCGCGCGAATGTCGATGGGCGACGGCAAGATCGGCACCAGGATCACATCTGCCTCGCGCGCGAGCGCGGTGAACGCGCGTCTATCAGTGCGCGCCGGGGAATCGATGAGTACGCGCTCGACGCCGGCCGGGTAGGAGACCCGCTCACGGCCCCGAATGCCGCGTATCGGTTCGTAGCCCGACGGACGACTCTGCAACCACTCCAGGCTGGACTGCTGCGGGTCGTAATCCGCCAATGCGGTATTGACTCCCCACAATGCGTAGTAACTCGCCAAGTTCGTAGCAATTGTGGTTTTTCCGCAGCCTCCCTTTGGATTAACGACAAGAATCTTGCGCATATTAGCCTCCTCGATGGTGGTCAGAGGATACCGTAGTCATTGGCTCGGTAACAGGGCATAGCGCTCCGGCAGTAGATGGTCGTCTGATGAAACGGGCGGACTCGGCTACAGATAAGCCAACACGATTCCGGCGAACACCACCGCACCCCACCACGCGTTGTTTAAAAATGCGTCAAAGCACTTATCCGTCCGCCGCCGCCAAGCCAACCCGAGTTGGTATAGGGAAAATCCCGCGGCCGCCGCCACACCCACAAAATAATAAACATTCAACCCAAGGCTGCGCCCCAACCACGCTAACACGCCGAGAGCGCAGAGCTGGCAGCCGGCCACCAACGCAAGATCAAACCGGCCGACCAGTATTGCCAGCGATTTCACGCCGGCTTTCAAATCATCGTCGCGATCGACCATCGCGTACAACGTGTCGTAGGCCACAACCCACATCAGATTCGCGAACATCAATACCCAGGCCATGCCGGGCACAGCACCGCCGTGCGCCGCGAATGCCATCGGTATCCCCCACGAAAAAGCCAGGCCAAGATACAATTGGGGCAGATGGGTGAAGCGTTTCAGAAACGGATATGTCGCTGCGATCAGCATGCCGGCTACGGCTAACCCGATCGTCAATCCGTTCAGCAACGACACCAGGCCCAATGCCACTAGGCTTAGCACCGAGAACCAACCCAGCGCTTCGACCCGGCTGACCGCACCGGTCGCCAGTGGCCGGTTACGGGTGCGCGCCACGTGGGGGTCGATTTTACGGTCGGCGTAATCGTTGATGACGCAGCCCGCGGAGCGCATCAAAAATACCCCGGCCACAAAAATTACCACGATTTTAGGGTCGGGCCGGCCCGCGCCGGCGATCCACAGCCCCCACAGAGTTGGCCACAGTAAAAGCAACGCACCGATTGGCCGGTCCAGGCGCAACAAGCGGGTGTAATGTCCGAGCCGCTCAAACATTGCCGTAGTTTTCACTGTCACTGATCCAGCGGGCGATGAGCCACTCCACGCGGTGCGGGTGCCGGGCCAACATTTCTGTCGCTGCGGCTTCGATCTGCGGCAGCAGCGCCCGATCGCGCACGAGGTCGGCGATGCGCAATTGCTGTAGACCAGTCTGCCGCGTGCCGAGCACTTCACCCGGTCCACGCTGCTCCAAATCGTGGCGCGCAATTTCGAAACCATCGTTGGTGTCGCGCAGCACCGCAAGCCGGCGGCGTGCATGCCCACGGAGTGGCGCACGGTACATCAACACACAGCACGACTGGGTACTGCCGCGCCCGACCCGCCCACGCAACTGGTGCAACTGCGCGAGTCCCAGGCGCTCGGCGTTTTCGATAATCATCAAGCTCGCATTGGCAACATCGACCCCGACCTCGATCACGGTGGTGGCGACCAATACGTCGATATCGCCGTCCCGAAATCGCTGCATGATCGCGTCTTTCTGCGCCGCCGATAAGCGGCCGTGCACGAGTCCCACATGAAGGTTCGGCAACGCGTCGACTAATGCGGCGGAGGTGTCGGTCGCGGCTTGCACTTCGAGTACATCCGACTCGTCGATTAACGGACACACCCAGTACGCCTGGCGGCCGGCCCGACAGGCTTCGCTGACGCGGTGCAATACATCGGCACGACGGGTCTCCGGTAACACCACCGTCTCCACGGGTTGGCGGCCGGGCGGTAACTCATCGATACTGGATACATCGAGGTCAGCGTAGAAAGTCATCGCCAACGAGCGCGGAATGGGCGTGGCAGTCATAGTAATCTGGTGTGGACTCATAGTCGCGGCCCGGCCCTTGTTGCGTAATGCGAGACGCTGGCCGACTCCGAATCGATGTTGTTCGTCAACGATAATTAGACCGAGCCGCTCGAACTCCACGCCGACCTGAAACAACGCATGGGTGCCTACAACTACGCTAGCCGTTCCGTTGGCAATCTGCGCCAGCACCTCGCGCCGTGCACCGGCACGCAGTGCGCCGGTTAACGCGACCACGTCGACGTTTAGTGGTTCGAGCCAGGCGTAGAAGGAACGCAGATGCTGCTCCGCCAGCAACTCGGTAGGCGCCATCAATGCAACCTGGTAGCCCCCTTCTACAGCGCATACTGCGGCAGCCGCCGCCACCACGGTTTTGCCCGAGCCCACATCGCCTTGAATCAAGCGCAAGGTCGGCGTGGGCACCTGAAGATCTGCCACAACTTCGGCAATTACCCGCTGTTGCGCGGCCGTAAGCGTAAAACCCAAAGTCCCGAGAAGGCGCTTGAGCAACCCGCCGTCAGTAGCGATTGTGGGCGCATTGTGCGTGAGTCGGCGCTGCTTTAGCCGCCGCAGCGCGAGATGGTGTGCGAGCAGCTCATCGAACGCCAAGCGTTGTTGCGTACGGTGCTGGCCGCACTCAAGCGCCACCTGATCCGCGTCCACCGGCGGATTATGCACATAGGCCAATGCATCCGGCAGTGCGGCAAAACCCAACTCGCGGCGCACCGAATCGGGTAACCAGTCGGCCGGCAGACAATCAGGGCTCGCCAACGCTTGGGCCAAAAGCCGTCGCAGCAGCCGCTGACCGACGCCCTCGGTCGTCGGGTAGATCGGCGTCAGTGTCGCCACATCAGGCAGCGGCGGCCGGTCGTCGAACACGGAATACTCGGGGTGCACCATCTCCAGTGTCGCCGGACCCGGACGAACTTCGCCAAAACACTGCAACCACCGGCCTTGGCGTAACGCTGCGCGCTGCGTTGCACTAAAATGGAACAAGCGCACGGTCAATGGTCCGGTACCGTCGCTGATACGGATCAGCAAACTACGGCGACGGCCAAAGGTAACCGAACTCAGATCGATTTGGCCCACCACCATGATGTGGGCGCCAGTGCGGGCACTACCCAATGCCACCAAACGGCTGCGATCCTGATAGCGAAGCGGCAGGTGAAACAATAAGTCCTGGACCCGATGTACACCGATCCGGCTGAGTTTTTTGGCCAGCTGCGGTCCCACACCCGACAGCGTCTGAAGCGCTGCGCCACGCGGCGCTTTTACTTTCGACACGCGCTTATCCCGGATATTTCGCGAAGGTGGACCACTGACCAAGAATCTTCTCAATATTTGAACGGGTTAAGTTCTATTTTAAGGAACTTGGTCTCAGTACGATTTGACCTGATCGGATTCAATCGATCGGCGCTTTTCGGCTTCACCTCTAACCACCCTACGCATCGGCCAAGCGATCGCACCGATAATTTAGCCCGATTTCCCTGGACACCCGAGCACTTCGTGAAATATCCGGGGTAGTGTTGCGCCGGTGCGGCACGCTTCGCGTCGCTGTGGTCCCGGGTTAGCGGTCGGCCAACGACAGGATCGCGTCGATTTCCACCGCCACACCCTTCGGTAACGCGGCGACCCCTACCGCAGCGCGGGCGGGGAACGGCGCGTCCAGATAACGTTCCATGGCCGCGTTGACGAGTGGGATATCCGCCAAGTCGGTCAGGTAAACCGTAAATTTGAGGATGTGCGCCAAACTACCGCCAGCCGCCTCCGCTACCGCCTGTAGGTTTTGAAAAACTCGATCGATTTGCACAGCCGTAGGCCCGGAAACGATCTTCATCGTGACCGGGTCGAGCGGTATCTGGCCGGAGAGATAGACCGTGTCGCCATCGCGTACAGCCTGCGAATACGTCCCTATCGCCTGTGGTGCACGATCGGTACTTATTGTTTCAAATCGCGACATACTAAATCCCTCGCGGTTATTACTAATGGCTAGCGGTACTATATTTGCAGTTCGCAGCGACGCGGCGATTCTACCGCACCCGGAACCTCGAACGTCCGGGCGTGCGAATCCTTTTCAATCAGCCCTTCACCCTGGCCAAACGAAAGATCGATTTCTCCTGCCGAAGATTACGCATGATATTGGCCAAGTGCTGGCGATCATCGACTTCCGTTGTAAATTGGATCGTCGAATAACGGCCATCGCGTTCGACCACATGCACATGATTAATATTAGATTCCTGTTCCGCGATGATGGTAGCAACCCGTGCCAGGACACCACGTTTATTTTGCGTATCCATCTTTAGATTTACCGAGAACTGCCCTTTGACACGTTCCGCCCAGTGAATATGAATCCATTTTTCGGGGTGCTTACGATATTCACCGATATTAGGGCAGTCCGCAGTGTGCACGACGATGCCTCGTCCTGCCGTAAAAAAACCTATAATCGCATCGCCGGGAATCGGCCGGCAACATTTCGCATAGGTGATCAACATACCTTCGGCACCGTGGATCGCTAACGGTTGCTGCTGATCTTCCTGAATTTCTCCGACCGAATTCTCCGCTGGGACCAACTGCCGAGCGACGATCATCGCCAAACGTTTTCCCGAACCGATATCAGCCAGCAGATCTTCCCAGTCGTCCATATTCAGGGATACGAGTAGCGCGACCTTGGCCTCCGATTTGACTCTTCGTGGACCGTAACTGAGTGACTTGAGGGCGCGGTCCAACAGCTTCTTACCGAGGCGCACCGAATCTTTACGCCGCTGATTTTTTAGGACGGTACGGATTGTTGCGCGCGCTTTACCGGTGACGACGTAATTGAGCCACGACGGTGTTGGGCGCGATGAACGTGAGGTCAGTACTTCGACGTGGTCGCCGTTGCTCAATACCGTATGCAGTGGCACAGGCTGATGATTGACTCGCGCGCCGACACAGCGGTTTCCCACGTCGGTGTGCACAGCAAACGCAAAATCCAACGCGGTCGCACCGAGCGGTAATTTCTTTATGTCGCCCTTCGGCGTAAACACATAGACTTCGTCAGGAAATAAGTCGATCTTAAGGTGTTCTAAAAATTCGCCTGGATTCCCAGCCTGCTGCTGGGTGTCCAGCAAATCCAACAACCACTGCCGGGCGAGTTCCTGGGGTTTGTTAATCTTGACATCGTCGGTCTTATACAGCCAGTGCGAAGCCACCCCGGCCTCGGCAATGCGATGCATGTCGCGGGTACGGATCTGCAGTTCCAGCGATTCGCCGAAGGCGCCGAATACGGTGGTGTGCAACGACTGGTAGCCGTTGGCTTTTGGAATCGCGATGTAATCCTTAAAACGCCCCGGAATTGGCTTATACAAATTATGAATGGATCCGAGCGCGCGGTAACAATCGTCTGCCGTATCGACAATGATGCGAAACGCATAGATATCCTGTATTTCGGCAAACCCCAAGCGCTTGCGCTGCATTTTTTTGTAAATGCTATAAACGTTTTTCTCGCGCCCACTGACGACAGCGTGCAGTCCGCTTTGCTCCAATCGGCTGTCGATTGCAGTATGCAGTTTTTTCATGACCGACTTACGATTTCCCTGGCGGCGCTTAATGGCTTTAGTAATGGCTTTGTAGCGCTTGGGATAGAGGTACATAAAACTGATGTCCTCCAACTCCCGACTCCAACTATAGAGCCCAAGCCGATTGGCGATGGCCGCATAAATATCCAGTGTCTGCCGCGCAATCAACAGCCGCTTGGCCTGGTGTAACGCCTCAAGGGTGCGCATGTTGTGCAGGCGATCCGCCAACTTGATCAAGATAACGCGGATGTCTTGCGACATCGCTAACAACATCTTTCGGAAGTTCTCCGCTTCAGCCTCTTCTTTGGAATCGAATTCGATCTGGCTGATCTTACTGACACCATCCACCAGTTCCGCAACATCGTCGCCGAACTCCGATGCCAACTGATTCTTTACGGTGGGGGTATCTTCTATTACATCGTGCAGAATTGCCGCCATAATGCTACGGCTATCCATGCGCAATTCAGCAAGAATGCGAGCGACTGCAATGGGGTGATGAATATACGGTTCACCGCTACGGCGGTGCTGTCCGTGGTGAGCATCGGCGCCAAACCGGTAGGCACGACATATGTCATCGACCGCGGAACGATCCAGATACTCGCCTACAACCTTACACAGCTCCTCGACCGGGACATCGTCGCCCGGAATCGAGTTGGGTTTATACCACGTACTAGCCGGCCAATTCCGGCGCAGGCCCGGGATCTGCATTCGTCGCGCCCACCTCTTGGGTTGGGTCACCGTTATCATCAGCGGGCTCGGCATCCAGTCGGCCGAAATCGGGGCTTAATATCGGTTCGACCTCGGTCAAAATGTCGCTGGTCACGAGGCCCTCGGCAATTTCGCGCAAAGCTACCACGGTGTGTTTATCGTTATCCACCGACACCATGGCGTCGGCACCCAAAGCGAGTTGCCGCGCACGCTTGGTGGCCACCAATACAAGCTGAAATCGATTCTCTACATGATCCAGACAATCTTCTACGGTAATGCGTGCCATTTCTCTCTTGTCCTCTGCGGGCGGGCATCGACCCGCCAAACTTTAATGAAATTGAAATTTGTTCGGTTATTATGCACTTATCCAGAATTCGTATCACCCAATAATAGCTCCATATCGGGCCCGGTGGGGCGAATGTGCTCGGGGCGATCGCTTACGATATGCACCAAATCCTCAAACGCGGCCTGGAAATGATCGTTACGAATCAGATAGTCGTATTCATCGTGGTGCCGCAATTCGTCGATCGCCTGGCGCATTCGTCGCGCGATCACTTGGTCGGAGTCCTGGCCACGATCACGAAGTCGCCGCTCCAGCTCAACCAATGACGGAGGCACAACAAATATACTCACGACGCCCGGTAACTGGCGACGCACCTCGCGTGCACCTTGCCAATCAATATCCAAAATAACGTTATTGCCAGCCTCGAGCAATTCATCGACCGTGCTGCGCAGGGTCCCATAAAAGTTGTCAAACACTTCCGCGTACTCAAGAAACGATCCCCCGCTAATGAGGTTTTCGAACTCCTCGCGACCAACAAAATAATAATCCCCGCCGTGCACCTCACCCGGTCGCCGGTCGCGGGTAGTATGTGATATCGACATAACAGTATTCGGAAGCGCATCCACCAGGGCCTTCGCCAAACTGGTCTTGCCGGCACCGGACGGGGCCGAAAGGATAAAAACCTGCGGCTTGCTCAAAACTCCTGCGATCCTACTCGATGTTTTGTACTTGTTCGCGAATCTGTTCCACCAATACCTTAAGGTCTACAGACGCCGCCGTTACACGGGTATCAACCGCTTTCGAGCCCAAGGTATTGGCTTCGCGATTTAGCTCCTGCATCATAAAATCAAGCCGTCGGCCGACCGGATGCGACTCGTCGACGACTCGTCGTACTTCCTCGACGTGCACAACCAAGCGGTCGAGTTCTTCATCAACGTCCGTGCGCTGCATAAACAACACGACCTCCTGCTCAACTCGAGTCGGGTCAACCTTATCGCGGATCTCCAGTAAGCGTTCATCGAGGCGTTTTCGAAATGCGTCCGTGGCATCCGGCAAACATTGGCGTACCCGTGTGACGATTTCATCGATGCTATCGAGCCGCTGCAGGATGGTTTGCTTAAGCTGCCCGCCTTCGCGGCCGCGGGACGCACATAATTCATCGAGCGTCGTGTTTAACAGTGCCAAAGCATCGGCCGCGAGACCATCAGTATCGACATCCTCGGTGATCAATACACCCGGCCAGCGCAAAACGTCGATCGTACGCAATCCGGCCAAATCGCCAAACGCTCCCTGCACTCGCCCCGCGATGTCGACCAGGCGCGCCACGGCGGCCTCGTCGAGCTGTAGTGAATCGTCCACGCGCTCTGTGCCACGAAATCGCAGCACCGCATCGATGCGGCCACGCTTGAGCCGGGCATTGATGGTCTCGCGAAATTTGGGCTCGAAAGCACGCTGCTCATCCGGCAAGCGCATACTGATTTCGAGAAATCGGTGGTTGACGGAGCGCAGCTCCCACGTCAAACCGCCCCATTTGCTCTCGGATTGACCTCGAGCGAATGCGGTCATACTCTGTGTCACAATCTGGTATCCAGGAAAGAGGCGAAGCCAGAGATACTAAACCATTTGGCGCCGGGGTGAGAACTTGCGGAAAGATTCGTCTATATTTCCTATCAGGCGGCCGATCCGGCCGCCACATTGATACGTTGCTGCACGAGTAATGACAGAACCGACTATCAACGGCTCGCGGCGCCCACTAAGCCGCGGCTACCTACTGAACGGCTATCGCATCGAACGCACTCTTGGCGGTGGCGGATTCAGTTTGGTCTATTTGGCCTATCACGTCGCGACCCGAATCAAAGTCGTAATCAAAGAATACTTTCCCGAGGCGCTGGTGGCGCGGCTGCCGGGCGGCCGACTCGACCCGACTACAGAAGGGGATATGGGCACTTATCATCTAGGCATCAAACGATTTTTCAGTGAAGCCAGTGCGTTGGCCAAACTCAAACACCCAAATATCGTCAATGTGTCCAATATATTCCGTACCAACAACACGGTATATATGGTGATGGATTACGCCCAGGGCCAAGACCTACGCTGGTATATCAAACACCCCAAAAGCCGCATCGGCGAGCAATTCATGCTAATCGTATTCTCGCAGACCGCGCTGGGGCTGCGGGAACTGCATGACAATAGTTTTTTGCATCTGGATATCAAGCCTGCGAACATTCTGCTGCGTCCAAGGGGCCGCCCGTTGCTCATCGACTTTGGCGCGGTGCAACGCGCCGAGCCGGGCACCAACTTTAGCGGCGTGCAGACCCTGACCCATGGATTCGCCGCGCCGGAGCAATACCAGCAAGGCCCGATGGGACCGTGGGCAGACCTATACGCACTCGGCGCTACGATGTACAGCTGCATCGCACGGCGGCCGCCACCGGCGGCAATGGAAAGACAGAAAAACGACATCCTCAAACCCGTGTCGAAAACGCACGCTCGAAAATATCCCAAATCATTATTGAGTTCGATCGAATGGACCATCCAGCTCGATCATCGCGAGCGCCCACAAAGTGTAAATGCGTTTTTAGAGCATGCGCTCGCCGATTTTCCGAAGGACCTCGCGGCCAGCGCCTTGAAAGGCACCCTAACTGTGGAGCAAGTGCGCAGCCTCTAGGGGCCGCAATCTCAAAGTATGAAGTACACCATCGCGCAACAGACTGCGCTTGGTACGCGCAAAACCAACCAGGATCGTGCCGGTTTCGCCGAACGGGAAAATTCCGTATTGATGGTGTTGGCGGACGGCCTCGGCGGTTACGCCGGCGGCGAACTAGCCGCAGAAACGTTTGTAGACAATATCATCGATTCCTACGAACGAATTAACAGCCCGACCATTGCTGACCCGATCGCGTTTATCGTGCTCACGATCGCCCACAGCCATAGTTTGATCAATCGCCGCGCCAAACAAGCCGATTTCAAATCCACCGACCCGCGCACCACGGCCGTCACCTGCCTCATTCAGGACGGCTACGCGTACTGGGGTCATGTTGGCGACAGCCGCCTATATCATTTCCGCGACGGCCGCATGCTAAGCCGCACCGAGGACCACAGCACCAGCGAACAAATGCGCGTGGCGGGCGCGATAACGGAGGACGACATGCGCGCTCCGGAACTTCAGGGGCATTTGCTGCGCTGCGTCGGCGGTCCGAAACGTCCGGTGGTAACATTGGGCCCGGAAACCCCGTTGCAACGCGACGATGTTATTTTCATGTGTTCAGACGGCTTATGGCGGGCGTTTCCGATCGACGATATCTCGCAACGACTCGATTCCGTGCGGATGGAGTACGAACTCGATGATTTGATACGCCGTGCCGAACGCAAAATCCGCAAAGACTGTGACAATATGACCGGCGTGGCACTGCGCTGGGAATCGGACCTCACCGACCGGAAGCCACTGGCGCCGGACGGGCTCGGCGAGAAAGAGCAAGAGCAACTGTGGCGCGAGGCTCAATACGCGCATCGCCAAAAAATACAACGCCCGCCGCTTGAACCGAGCCGCGAAAGTCCAATGCGCGACAACGTGCGCCGCGATACGATCGAGTTGGTCATCGAGGAATTGGAAGCCTATATCGGTAACATCGATCGAAATAAATAACCGATCCATGGCGTACCAGCAGCACTACTTTGCCCCCGTTCCGGGTGCGTAGCCACTATCATTACGTCCTCAAGCCGGAGCTATCAATTATGAGACCCAGCCACCGCGCGGCCGACGAGCTTCGCCACGTGTCCCTGACCCGACATTACACCAAGCATGCCGAAGGCGCGGTATTGGTCGAATTTGGCGATACCCGGGTGTTGTGTACGGCCAGTGTCGAAGAACAACTACCGCGGTTTCTTAAAGGCTCCAATCAAGGCTGGATTACCGCAGAATACGGTATGCTCCCGCGCGCCACGGGATCGCGATCGCCACGCGAAGCGGCGCGCGGTAAGCAATCTGGGCGCTCGCTCGAGATTCAGCGTTTAATCGGTCGCTCGCTACGCGCCGCAGTCAACTTGAATGCGCTCGGTGAGCGTACCATCACCATTGACTGCGATGTATTACAAGCCGACGGCGGAACCCGTACCGCGGCGATCACCGGTGGATTTGTAGCACTCGCTGATGCTGTTTATGATTTACAGAATCGCCAGGTTATTAAGAAAAATCCAATTTTGAATCATATTGCTTCGGTTTCGGTGGGAATCTACCAAGGCCAAGTTGTGCTAGACCTCGATTACGCCGAAGACAGCCAGGCTGAAACCGATATGAACGTAGTTATGAATGACGCCCTCGGTTTCATCGAAATTCAAGGTACCGCAGAACGCGGATCGTTTAACGATGAACAAATGCTGGAAATGACGCGCTTCGCCAAACGGGGAATCCGTACCCTAATTGTCCGCCAACAACAGGCACTGGGTTCGGAAGTGCCACAATGAGCGCCGACAGCCGCGTTGTGGTAGCCACCGGGAACCCCGGAAAACTCAATGAAATTATCGAGTTGCTGGACGATACGGACATCGAATTCGTATCGCAGCAGGAACTTGGCGTGATCCAGACCGAAGAAACCGGAATGACATTCGTCGAAAACGCGTTGGCAAAAGCGCGCCGCGCGACCCAGCAGACTGGCTTGGCATCGATCGCCGACGATTCCGGGTTAGAAGTGGATTTTATTCACGGTGCGCCAGGCATTTGTTCGGCTCGATTTGACGGCCCGAATGCGACCGACGCGGACAATACCGGCAAACTGCTGGCCGAACTTGGCGACGCTCCCTCGGAACACCGCTCGGCACGGTTCCAATGCGTGATGGTGTATCTGCGCCATGCCACCGACCCTGCGCCCATTATAGCCCAAGGCACCTGGCACGGACGGATTCTGTCGAAGCCGCGCGGCGAAGACGGCTTCGGCTACGATCCCATATTTTTTGTGCCCTCACACCGGTGTTCGGTCGCGGAACTCGATATACACACGAAAAACCGACTAAGCCACCGCGGCCAAGCATTACGTAACTTAGTGGAAAAACTCAAGGCCGAGTGGGCTGTCTGAGTTCTACATTACACCCAATTCACGGGGAGATCTTTTGATATGACCAAGTCGGTAGTATTGGTTCGCCACGGCCAGAGCACTTGGAACCTGGAAAATCGATTTACCGGTTGGATCGATGTGGATTTGTCGGAGCGCGGCAACAGCGAAGCCCAGCGTGCCGGTAGGACCCTGCGCGACGCCGGCTTTGAATTCGACGTTGCGTTCACTTCGTACCTGAAGCGATCGATTCGAACCCTGTGGTTGATTCTTGATGAACTCAATCAGATGTGGATACCGATCCACAACGATTGGCGATTGAACGAACGTCACTACGGCGCTCTGCAAGGGTTGGATAAACACGAGACCGCCGAACGTCACGGCCCGGAACAGGTGCAACGTTGGCGGCGCGGGTACGCGGTGCGGCCGCCTGCGCTCGACGCTGACGATCCGAGCCACCCACAGCATGACCCGCGCTATGCTGGGATTGACGCGGTACCGGCGGCGGAATCTTTAGCGGACACCTTGGCCCGGGTAGTGCCCTATTGGCAATCAACGATCGCCGCCGAGGTCGCAGCCGGGAAACACGTACTGGTGGTCGCGCATGGCAACAGCCTGCGCGCGCTGGTGAAACACCTAGACGGTATTTCTGAGGAATCCATCGTCGAACTCAACATTCCGACAGGTATTCCGCTGGTGTACGATTTCGACGACGAGCTAAATGCGACCGGACACCGCTATTTGGGTGACGCCCAGGCCATCGCCAACGCCGTTGATGAGGTTCGTATACAGACCAGCGGGCCGGCCTAGAATCTATACACGGCCTAGCCCGGATATTTCATCAAGGCGGACCATGTACCAGAAACCTGCTCAATATTTGAAATGGGTACGCCGTTTTTTAGGATACGGCGCCGCCGCACAGTTTGTCCTGTTCGGATTCAGGAAAAATCGGACGTCGTATTCGGCACGACTCCTTAGCTCGATTTCCCCTGAAGTCCGAACCCTTCATGAATTATCCGGGCTAGGGGCGACGTTACCCTCCATTGCTTGTCCGGGGTAGTACTCGACTCGCTGCAAGCATTAATATCACCTTGGTCAAGTACTAATCACGGCGCAACCGGTCAGACACGGCGACCGGCGTCGGGTAGCGCAACACGATTAAGTACGACGACCCGATTAGCGTTAGGATTGTCGCCAATTGCACACAATAAGCAGCCTGCGCCGTCACCAACCCGGATTCCAACGCGAGAAAACTGATCAACAGGGAAAACTCGCTCAACTGCCCGAGGCGAACTCCGATTTCCCATGCGAGTTTTTTCGTCTCGGCCACCGTCACCAATAGCAAGCGAAACACGACGGGTTTCACCAGCAACACGAGCAGTGCCAAGGTGGTGGCCGGCAGCCATATGCTTTGCGCTACATTCATATCGAACCCGGCGCCCAGTGCAAAGAAAAACATAACGAGAAAAAAATCCCGCAGTGGTTTTAGACTGTCTGCGATATGCCGAGCAATTGGATTAGCTGCTACTGCAACACCGGCGATAAATGCACCTATTTCATAGGACAGGCCGATCCATTGTGCGATCTGTGCCATTCCCAGGCACCACCCCACAGTCAGCAGAAATACATACTCTTGGATACGATCAAAACGCCGAAACAATGGGAACAAAACATATCGTTCGATGCCGATTCCCAATAACACCATGGCCGGCAATGCTGCCAACAACATAACCACATCGCCTACCGTCGCGGTGCCACGCCCAATGCCGTGCAACACCAGTAATATGACGATCGCGACGACGTCCTGTAATAACAACACACTGATCACGACTTCGCCGGTGTGGCGGTGGTGCAGGATGGTGGTCGGCAACAGTTTTATGCCGATAATGGTACTGGAAAACATCGTCGCGACGCCGATTACGACGCTCTCCGCCGTGCCAAGCCCAAACGCCATCGCCACTGAGTACCCGAGCGCAGCGAACACAACGGCACTCGCCACTGTCACGATCGTGGTCTGGCGCAGTAGCTGAATGAGTTTTTGCGGATACAGGTCGAGGCCAAGGAGAAACAATAGAAAGATGATTCCGACGTGCGCGATATCCTCGATCAACGCCGCATCATCGACCAACGCAAATCCCCACGGGCCCAACAACCCACCCAGCACAATATAAGCAACCGGCAATGCCTGCCGAGCGTACAGTGCGAGTGTCGCCAGCACGGCGGCGCCGGTGAATATTACAAAGATATAAAAAACGATAGACTGTTCTGGCATCTCGGCACAATCAGGTCGATTTAGAGTTATTCAACGAACGTGAGTCCGATATCGCTCGGACGGTCGGCCCGTTAACATATATGAGTCGGACATTACCGGTAACACTCGGCGACGCCTAGCACCGTAACGGGTGCTTGCGCGACGCGCCTCTTGCAGGTAGCGTACTCGATCCGCATACGTCCTGGAAACCTAAAATCAAATCGATACGCGATGACTAAGTTGACCCATTTTAATACCGCCGGTGACGCCTATATGGTCGACGTCGGCCGGAAATCTGAGAGCGCTCGGAGAGCCGTTGCCCAAGGCGTTATTACGATGCGTGCCGACACACTACGGACAATTCTGGAGGGCACGGCCACGAAGGGTGACGTGCTCGGCGTAGCGCGCTTAGCCGGAATAATGGCGACGAAGCGTACGGCAGATCTCATACCGCTGTGCCATCCACTAAGCCTGACCCATGTAAACGTCGAATTGGCCACCGTGGAATCCGCGCCTCAAGTCCGCTGTACGGCGACCGTCGAATCCCACGGCCGCACTGGCGTCGAAATGGAAGCGCTGACCGCGGTACAAGTCGCGTTGCTAACGATCTACGACATGTGCAAGTCCATCGACCGGGGAATGACAATCGACAATGTACGGCTACTGGAAAAGTCCGGAGGAAAGTCGGGCCAGTGGCAACACGATGAATAACCTGGATTCAACCCGTGTCGCGAGTTGCATGGACGACTTCGATCCGGATTCCTTAACGGTCGACCAGGCACTCAGTCGCATTCGAGAATCGGTGCCGATGTTAACGGGCATCGAACAGGTGCCTTTGCGGGGCGCATTGTGGCGCGTCACCGCCAGTCCCACCACTAGCCCTGCGGCCGTACCCGCGCACAGCAATTCGGCAATGGATGGTTACGCCGTGCGCGCTGCCGACCTGCCGCATCGTGGCAATAAAACCTTGCGCCTGATCGGTACCGCGTGGGCCGGGCGGCCGCTGCAAGCACGCGTACAAACCGATCAATGCGCCCGTATTATGACCGGTGCGATACTGCCGGATGGCGCCGATACGGTCATTATGCAAGAGGACTGCGAAGCCGGCGGTGGTACCGTGACGTTCGCGACGGGGCACCGTGCGGGCCAGTTCGTTCGCGCGGCGGGCGAGGATATTGCCGAGGGTGCGACTGTCGTGCCGGCCGGTAAGCGGCTGAGCCCAACGGAATTAGGATTGTTGGCGTCACTCGGTATGGGCGAGGTGACGGTGGTGCGGAAACCGCGCGTGGCTTTTTTCTCCACCGGAGACGAGTTGCGATCGATCGGTGAATCGCTGCAGCCCGGACAGATCTATGACAGCAACCGATATACGTTGCACGGCATGCTTACACGGCTCGGTGTCGACCTGATCGATATGGGGGTCGTGCGGGACGAACCCGACGCGACCGGTGACGCGTTTAGCAGCGCCGCCGCAATGGCCGATGCGATCATCACGACGGGTGGCGCCTCGGTCGGCGATGCCGACTACGTTACCGACACCCTTCGCAAACTGGGGTCAGTAAATTTCTGGAAGGTCGCAATTAAACCGGGGCGACCGCTCGCGTTCGGCCGCGTCGGCGATGCGTTGTTTTTTGGATTACCGGGCAATCCGGTATCGGTTATGGTCACTTTTTACCAGTTTGTCATGCCCGCGTTGCGGCGACTGATGGGCGAGCACGACGTACAACCGGTGCGCATCAAGGCACGCCTGCAAACGGCGTTGCAAAAACGGCCCGGGCGCCTCGAGTTTCAACGCGGCTACCTAACCACTAACCCGGACCAGGGTTTGAGGGTACAGAGCACGGGCAAGCAAGACTCGGGCATTTTGAATTCGATGAGCCAGGCGAACTGTTTTATAGTCCTACCGCTGGAATCAGGCAATGTCTCGGCGGGCGCGCTGGTCGATGTCGAACCGTTTTACGGCATCGTGTAACGACATCGTGCGTGCCGATCGCGTACGCTGGGACCAGCGCTATCGTGAACGGCAATCCGGTACCGCTTTTCGTCCGGACGCGTTGCTTAGCGAGCACCGTGCACTACTAGATGGCCGAGGGCGCGCACTGGATGTCGCTGCGGGTACCGCTGATAACGCGTTGTTTCTTGCGAGCCTTGGCTTCGACGCTTATGCCGTCGACATCAGTATCGAGGGCTTGCGAATCGGAAGCCGGACGGCGCAACAGGGCGGCCTACGGTTATCGGCTATCGTCGCGGACCTTGACCAGTACCCACTGCCGGATGCGTGGTTTAGTGTCATCGTCGTGATTCGATATTTGAATCGTGATCTGTTCGCGCGTTTAGTGCGAGCACTGGTGCCCGACGGGTTGCTGTTCTACAAAACGTTTAACACCAATCGAGAACGCGAACATCCGGGATTTAACGCCCGATATTTGCTACAACCCGGCGAGCTGGTGCAGAGCTTTCCGGGATTTCGGACGATCGCCACAAACGACGGCAGCCATATCGAAGCAGACACTACATATTGGATTGGCGTAAAACTGCCCGAGTAGGGAATCGAGGCGGAGATGCGGCCTTGAGCCCGACGCTCAAGCTGACCCACCAACCGCCACATGATCGATCGTTGGCCGTCAAAAACAATTGATGAGGGAGTTGCCGCTAATGCCGGTAGCCGATTTACAAATCGAAAAGCTGCGCACGCGCGAACTTGATCATTTTGTCGCGGCTCGACCGCGCTCGATGGAATTGTGGCGGCAAGCCCAGCAGCACATGCCGAATGGCGTGCCGATGGCATGGATGGTTCAACTCTACGACCATCCGCCTTTGTTCATCGACTACGGAGACGGCGCCTATTTCGTCGATGTCGATCGCCATCGCTATCTGGATATGAATCTTGCGGACATCAGTATGCCGTTTGGCTACGCCGAGCCGCAGCTGACGGCCGCGGCCAGCAAGCAAATGGCGCGCGGCAGTCAATTCTTGTTGCCCAATGAAGATTCCATCGCAGTTGCCGAACAGCTCTGCTCACGGTTCGGATTGCCAAAGTGGCAATTTACATTGGCCGGATCGAGCGCCAACACCGAGGCGATTCGTATTGCCCGCACCATAACCGGCCGCCGCGACATCTTAATGTTCGCGGGCAAATATCACGGCATGATCGACGACACGTTAGTCGCCGAACACAGCGGCGAACGAATCCTCGAAGGCGCGGGGCTTTCGGCACACGTCAAAAGGCACGCCCACATCGTGCAGTTCAACGACCTTGATGCGGTTGAACGCGCCTTGAAAAATCACGACGTTGCGTGTGTCATCACCGAACCGGCACTGACCAATGTTGGAATCATTCAACCGGAGCCCCACTTTCATACCGCACTCCGCGAGCTCACTCGCAACCACGGTGCCCTGTTGATCATTGACGAAGCCCATACCAATATCTGCGCGTTCGGCGGGTTGTCCAGTGAATGGAGTCTTGAGCCCGACATCATTACACTGTGTAAAGCGATCGGCGGCGGCGTTGCACTCGGCGCCTACGGTATGACGGAGGACGTGGCGGCGATTCTCGCGCCGCAAACCGATACCGACCAGCCGATTTTTGCGACGGCTGCCGTGGTGGCGACCGGCGGCACGCTGTTTGGTAATGCTCTATCGATGGCCACGGCGCGTTGCACTTTGGAACGCGTCATGACAAAAGAGGCACACCAACGCGCCAACGACGTCGGTGGCCGGCTCGCCAATGGGATTCAGAAGACTATCGAGACCCACAAATTTTCCTGGAGCGCGGTCCACTTCTATTGCCGTTCCGGCTACTTTTTCACTCCCGATCTGCCGTCCAATACCCAGCAGATGCAACGTAGCGAAAACCTGCCGCTGCGGCAGCTAATGCGGCTGTATCTCGCGAACCGCGGCGTCTGGGAGGCCATCTACAGTGCCAGCCCGAGTGTTGGATTTGCGACGACGACTGGCGACATCGATTTTTATTGTGAGGTGTTTGACGACTGTTTAAGCGAACTCGCGCGTATTTGATTCCCGCAAGGCAATCGGAAATACCGACCGGATTTTCAGTTTAGCTATTCAAAGAGATACACTAGCCCGGATAGTTCACGAAGGGTTCGGACGTCAGGGGAAATCGGGCTAAGGAGTCGGTACGATCGTCCGCCGATTCATGGCCGTAGCTATGGATCAAGGGGGGTCGTGACGAATACGACGCCCGATTTTTTCTGAATCCGAATAGGACAAAGTGTGCGCAGACCCTGTAACCAAAACCACTAGGTAACCGATTCAAATCTTGGAAAGATTCCTGATATATCGTTCGCCTTCGTGAAGTATCCGGGCTAGCATTGACGCGGCTGCTAGCCCACAATCCGTCCCACCGATTAATACGCTACTATCGCATCGTGGCGAAGGACGTAAAATTGACCATCGACCCACGCGTGAGTTCAGAGAAGTACGGCTAATTTTATGATCAGTCTATTGTATCAAGGCCAAACACTCGTATTTGTATTGATATTGATCGCCTTGATTATTTCTCTATCGTTTCACGAATTCGGTCACGCTTATACCGCTAAGCTGTTCGGCGACAACACCGCCGAGCGCGCTGGCCGCTTAACCATCAACCCGATTGCTCATATTGACCCGATGGGCTTACTTTTAGTGGTGTTTGCCGGGTTCGGTTATGCCAAACCCGTGCCCACAAATCCGCGTAATTTCACTTCACGCTGGGCTGACCTGTGGGTATCGGCGGCGGGTCCGGGGATGAATCTATTGGTCGCTATTGTCGCCATCAATATTTTCGTTTTGGGCTACGACCTACACTGGCCCTTATTCTCCGAACCCGGTACCAAGATTTTCTTTGTGTATCTCGCACAGATTAATCTTTTGTTGATGGTTTTTAATCTAATCCCAATCGGAGCGCTTGACGGCCACTACATACTTCCTTATTTCCTGCCTCGAAATCTGTCGCAGACGTATCGATATTACAACGGTAGGTATGGAAACTACGTACTTCTGAGCCTGCTGCTCCTTAGCATAATGGGGATTCCTATTTTTCAACAGATATTCAGATTAAGTCAAACCCTGCTACCATGGATTGTATTTGTGTAACAACATCGACGTAGTTTATTACGCATTAAAGACATTCTACGTAACGCCGTCCTTATTGTATGTAAAGAAAATCTTCTTTACGGTTTCCACGACTTCCCACACCAAATGCTCGCCTTTTTCGGTGTAAAAACTATCTCCCGATGTGAATTCGTTTACGGCGCCGTCGGCTTGGATTACCCGCAGCCTGCCTTCGATGACGGATTGTAATTCATCGCCCGACTCCACACACTCGAACGTGCCCGGGGTACACATCCACACTCCCACGCGGATCGCCGAGTCTGCGGCGCCAACGTCGAATCGTACCGACGCACACGGATTCCCATTGATGACACGATAGCCGGGAGTTTCGCGAATAGGGGGTAAGTCGATGAGGCTGCTTTGTGGATCGGTTGCATGAAATGGCCGCACGGTTCACTCCAGTGGAAATATGTTTGGTGACGTATTGGCTCGCACCGCCGTACCGTCCTCGAATCGTTTTACTTTGCCGCCTGCCACCTATCAAGCGCAGCTCGTGCCCGTTCTTCGGTATCAGCTTCCTCGATGGGCTGCTTAGCGGTAAGCTCGATTACATAACCATTCGGGTCGCGGAAATAGATCGAGTGGATGAAGCCGTGATCGGAAATTCCGCGCGGCGCCATTCCGTGCTTTTTACCCTTTTCAAACATTTCCAGCAGCACATCATTATCGACTTCCAGAGCAATATGTAAGTCGTAATCATGCTGCTTCTTAAATTCAAACGGCATATCTGGTGCTTCGAAAAATGCCAGAAACGAACCGTCGTCCATTCGGTAGAAGGAATGCAGCGCCTTTGTCGTACGGCCGGTCTTGGTGGTTGCAATTTCGAAAGCGTCGGCCAACGGCAGCCCCAAAAACCCTTCATAGAATTGCCGAGTCTGCTCAGAATCGCGACATCGATAAGCATTGTGATGCAGGCCTTTTATCATTGGCTGAACCCCTAATCGTCTTTTCAGTGCGGACTCGTCCGCGACATTATTTCCCCGCCGCCTCCATGGCGTCATGTTTCTCTTTATAGGCTACCATCGTCTCCCCATTGGCTTCGATTTGGTATTTATCTTTCCATTGCGAATAGGGCATACCATAGATAATCTGACGCGCAGCATCATAGCTCATCTCAATGCCCCGTTCTTCCGCTGCGGCGCGATACCACTTGGACAGGCAGTTGCGGCAAAAACTGGCCAAGACCATGAGATCGATATTTTGTACATCGGTATGAGTACGAAAATGCTCCACAAGACGCTGGAACACCGCCGCTTCGATTTCTGTCTGTTGTTGCTTATCCATTGATCTGTACCCCTCGTAACAATTAGCCTAGAACTCACCGTCGGTATCTGTGCTCGATGCACTTAGCCCGGTGTATTGTGCTCAACCCAGCGGTCGCGATCCGCTAGCTGCTCTTTCTTCCAAAAAGGCGCGCGCGCTTTCAAATCCTCCATGATCTCACGGCACGCGGTGAACGCCGCGGCACGATGCGCCGACCAAACCGCTACCAGCACGATGGGGTCGCCCGGTTGCATCGTTCCAACCCGGTGCACGATTAGCCAATCGGCCAGATCGTGCGCTTGCGCCGTTGCCGCACCGATTTCCTGTAAATGCTTTTCCGTCATCCCGGGATAATACTCGAGGGTCATGCTACTGACCGTAACCCCATCGCTAAAATCCCGCATCGTACCGACGAATGTGGCAGTAGCACCGAAATTACCGCTGACCGTGGAGTGCGTGCTCTCATGTTCGGCGAGCATCGCCCACGGATCAAACCGCCCCTCGACGATTCGAACATGCACGATTAACCCCCAGTGACCGGTGGAAAAAACGCCACCTCATCGCCATCTTTAACTACCCGATCCGCCGCAACGTATTCGAGGTTCAACGCTATCAACACGTTGTCAGGAAGTTCCTCATCCGCTACGACCGCCCGCCACGCGTCCGAGACAGTGTTCACGGCCGCCGCGTCAATCTCGCGGTGCTCGACGCCTAGCCGTTCTTTGAGACTCGCAAAAAATCGTATCGTCACGGCCATTCTGGTATTTTACCATTATCTTTGCGGGTTTCCGTACGGGGTTTGACATCGCGCGGACAGCGCGGCCCACCCTCGACATCAGTTTCAACGAACCAGGAATATACCTATGTCTCCCAATGCCAAGAGCGCGCCAAGACGCGAGTTGATTCCGGTCACGATCACGGTATTAACGATCTCCGATTCGCGCACCGATAGCGACGACAAATCGGGTGCCTTACTGGTAAACCGGGTGCAAAGCGCTGGGCACCATGCGCTGGAAAAACGCATCGTGCGGGACGATATCTACGCAATTCGTGCGGCGGTTTCAACATGGATTGCCGATCCGGCCGTGCAGGTCGTCATCACCACCGGTGGTACCGGAATTACCGGCCGCGACGGCACCCCGGAAGCGGTCGTGCCGCTGCTCGACAAACAGATCGACGGCTTCGGGGAGATGTTTCGGGTTCTGTCCTACGACGATATCGGCACCTCGACATTGCAGTCTCGAGCACTGTGCGGCGTCGCCAATGCGACCTACGTATTCTGTTTACCGGGCTCCAGCAGCGCCTGCGCAACGGCTTGGGATAAACTCATTCAGCACCAACTCGATTACCGCACCCGACCGTGTAATCTCGTGGAGCTGATGCCACGGCTATTAGAGCACCGACAAAATTAGCTGGGATATTTCACGAAGGCGGACCACGAACCAGGAATCGTTAGAATATTTGAACCGGTTACGCTGTGTTTTAGGGTCCGGAGCCTCCACACCGTTTGTCCTGTTCGGGCTAACCGCCGATGTACGACATTTCTATTTTCGGTAGCTCGCGAGTGACATCCGAACGAATTTCGGAATAACGATCGTCGCGCTGCCGCCAGATTTGCGCGACGGCCTGCGCGAGTTCCCGGTCGTCCATGCCGCTGCGCACCAGCTCGCGCACATCACGCCCTTGGGTTGCGAATAAGCACGTATATACCTGCCCATCCGCTGAAATTCGGGCGCGGGTACAAGTACCACAAAACGGCTGGGTCACCGAAGAAATGATGCCGATTTCGCCCGCGCCATCGCTGTATCGCCAACGCTTGGCCACTTCGCCCCGGTATCCGGGGGCGACCGGTACGATCGGAAACTCTGCATTAATGACATCGGCGATCTCCGCCACTGACACGACCTGTTCCAAATTCCAGCCGTTGCTGGTGCCCACGTCCATATACTCGATAAACCGCAAGATTACGCCACTGCCCCGGAAATGCGCCGCCATCGGCAGAACTTCACCATCGTTGGACCCCCGCACCACGACCATGTTCACCTTCACGGGATCAAGGCCCGCGCTGCGTGCGTTGTCTACTGCGTCTAGCACGCGGTTGACCGGAAATTTCACGTCGTTAATTGCCGAAAATAAATCGTTGTCCAGTGCGTCGAGGCTGATGGTAACGCGCCCAAGGCCCGCGTCCCGTAACGCGTGCGCGCGGTCAATTGTCAGTAGCGATCCGTTGGTGGTCAGACTCAAGTCGTCCACCCCGTCGATCGCAGCGAGTTGAGCAATGAGTTTTTCGATCTCTCGTCGCACCAACGGCTCACCGCCGGTAATTCGCAGTTTTTTTACGCCATTCGCCACGAACGCACGCGCCACTCGCTCGATCTCCTCAAAACTCAGCAGTTGTTTTCGATCGAGAAAAGCATGATCCGACCCGAACAATTCCTTGGGCATACAGTACACGCAGCGGAAGTTGCAACGATCGGTGACCGAGATGCGCAGATCTCGAATCGCGCGGCCACGCCGATCGACGGTGGTTTTAATGGGTCCGACCAATTCCTGTGTCCATAGCGGAAACCTAAGCGCTCTATTCTAGGGAATCCCGATTCCAGTCGCCAGCGCCAATTTCCGCGACCCCCACGGGTGCTCCGACGGCACGAAAGAATGCTTCGACGAAGCGGTATGTTAATCCCCAGACCACTTGTTGGGGTGCTTCCGAGACACGAATGCCAGGGTACGGTTTATGGCCGTGACTCGGGGAATGATAGATAACACGGTTGGCGGGATTTAGTAGCACCGGCAATGGCGCCCACAAATAATCGTGCACTTCGTAATTCGGGCTCAAAGTGACCGGATGGCCCACAAAATAAGCATGGCAGGCTATGACGAGCCCAAGCGGTTTGCCGGCGGATTGCCCTTGCAGATCGTCAATCCGACCCAGCACGCCCGCATCGGCGAGGGCCAGGTTCAATTCCTCGAGTGTTTCGCGTTCGGCGGCAGCCCGAATATCGGGATCATGAGCCTCACACCGCCCACCGGGAAACGCCATCTGTCCTGACCACGGATCCCCGCCGCGTTGCGCACGCTCTATAAACAACATTTCGAGAACACCGCGATGTTTGCGCAACACGAGCGCGACCGATGCTTGCTTGCGATTAGTAATGTCGAGCAACTGCGGCCGGTGCGCCCTGAAGCGGCGCCGAATCGTGTCTAAGTCAATCATCGGCGGACGATGCGCCACGACGCAGCAGTCATTCTGACGCACCAAAAAAACGGAGCCGCTCTTCCATGAGCGGCTCCGGCCGAGAGGGCGAACCCTCTCTTGGGTGGCACGAACCGCTTGTCATCAAGCGGTTGTCGCCGGCACCTCCCTGTGCGCGGGCGTCCAACCGGTTTGAGGTTGCGGCCGTGCGTCCGTCGGCCACCAGAAAATCTTCCTCCATCCGGCTGGGGTGGGACTTCCCTGTCCAAATCGCACATCCAGGTGCCACTCGCATTGTCCACATTGACTCAAAATTGGCTGTGATTTTTCTCACAACAAAATTTACATTGCGCAATGCCGACGTCATTGATCCTGTACGTCGTCAACCATGCGTTGGAGACGCGCAACGTCGGTCACCACCAAGCTCTTACCCTCACGCCGCAATAACCCGCTTTTAATCAGGCGATTCAACTCCCTAGTAACAGCTTCTCGATGCGTACTGACCCGATTCGCGATTTCCGAATGCGTAGGCAACCGTTCGATCAGCGCTCGATTTTCCTGCACGCCATAGGCGCGCGCCAACCGCAGAAGTTCCGCCTGTATACGGTTCTTTACGCCGAGCGTACTAAACTCGACGACGCGGTCACACAAACGCCGGACCAACCCGCTCAATCGCCGTAGCGTTGCCATCGCAACATCGGGACGATCTCGCAACAACTGCAAAAAGTGCCTCGCCGTCATTGTCGCCACCAGCGAATCGGCTAACGCGACCACATGGGTCGTACGCGGTTTGCTATCGATTGCCGCGAGTTCACCGAAAATTTCGCCCGGGCCCAAATCCTGAAATGTCACTTCCTTACCGTTAGCTGCGAAGATCGTCGCCCGCACCAAGCCGCTACAGACAAAATACACATCGTTCGATGGCTCGTTTTGAGAGACAATTTGCTGTTTGGCCCGATAGCGGTGCCATTGGAATTCACCCCGCCACGAGCGTAGCGTGTCATTATCAATCGATCGAAAAACCTCGATCTGGCGAAGCGCCTGAATGGATACGTCGGAATGCTTTGTAGACATGGAATCCCCCTTAGTACTCTATCAAGTTGATATTGACGGGTGCAGAGTCCACCCGATCGGCCAAGGCAAGGCACAGCCCGCCGGCGATGGCCAGCCCTTGCTAAGGGCTGTAACGCTACCGCGTCCCTCGGCAATTGCTCCTGCATTGCTCTCGACTCTAGCTCCTGCTTCGTTCTACCTCGTCCATCCGTGGACTCGCACCACCTACATCCCTGTAGACGTGCTCTCGCTGATTACCTACATCCCTGTAGGCAACGCTGCCGCGTCCCTGCTCTCGCTGATTACCTACATCCCTGTAGGCAACACCGCATTGGCCGATTGGGTGCGCTCGCTGAAATTAGCCACGGCTAGTCCCGCGGTCGCGCGCCTAGCGGTTGGCCGCTTCTCGGTTTGCTGCATCCACCCATATCAACTTGATAGAGTACCAGCTCGGATATCTCAAGATTGGCCCGGAATCCTTATTCATTACGATCGTTATACACCCTTAATTCACGATAAGGACTTTTACAATATGCTCCGCCTTCCTGAAATATCCGGGATCGCGCCGTCTCATACGTCCCTATTGTATTGTGAATTCCGAACGCAAGCTCTCACCGACTCCACTGGTTTGACCCGCTAACTCCACCGCGCTAAGGTGGAAGTGGGGAATCGTGGAAAACATCGCGCCGAGGCCCACTTCAAACCGATCATTGCCGCGTCGTGCAAGGTCGAGCGTTTTGCGATGATTCGCGAGGAAGGGGATATCTATGGGCTTGGCGTGCACCGTGTGCCATACGGCGAATCGGGAAGAGCGGCGGTTTTGTAAGCAATGTGGCGCCGCGCTTGCTCTGCGGTGCGCCGCCTGTGGATTCGATAATCTCGCCGGCGAATCGTACTGTGGTGGCTGCGGCCGGGCACTCGCGAACCCATTCCGGTCAGCACCATCAGTCACGAACTCTGCAGCGCCAACATCAGACTTCAAAGTACGCTCGGCCGCCAGTGAGCGCCGGCAAATCACCGTGATGTTTTGCGACTTAGTCGGTGCCACGGCGCTTACAACGCGACTCGATCCGGAAGATATGCGTGATCTCATTCGAGCCTATCAGGCGTTATGCCATTCGCTCATCATCCGCTATGACGGTCGTATCGCGCGCTTCGTTGGCGATGGGGTAATGGCCTATTTCGGCTATCCGCTGGCTCACGAGGACGACGCGGAGCGCGCGGTTCGCGCCGGGCTCGGCATCGTTCGCACTGTACCGGAACTACAAACCGCACTACCCGCGAGCGAAACCGCCGAATTGGCTGTGCGCATCGGTATCGCCACGGGTTTAGTGGTAGCTGGTGACTTGATCGGTGACGGCGCCTCCGAGCAAAACGCGGTCGTCGGCAGCACCCCGTATTTGGCAGCGCGCTTGCAGACCGCCGCGGCATCTAACTCGGTAGTGGTCGCTGATACGACCAAGCTTCTGCTGGGCCGAACTTTTGACTTTAAAGACCTTGGAAATCAACATCTGAACGGAATCGACGTCGCGGTGCGGGTGTGGTCAGTGGACGACTCCGAAACGATTCGCACGCGGTTTACCGCGGCCAAGTCGGAGCGGTTAACACCGGTGGTAGGTCGCGATGCGGATCTCGACCAGTTATTCAGCTGCTGGAACCGGGCCAGGGCCGGACGCGGGCAGGTCGTGTTGATACACGGCCACGCCGGCATCGGTAAATCGCGAATCGCCGAGGAGTTTCATCGCCGCGTCCGTAGCGAACAACCCACTCGCATTATCTATCAATGTTCACCGCATCATACCAATAGCCCGTTGCATCCGTTCACCTGTCACCTTGAGCGGGCGGAACAATACGTAACCAACAATCTACATATTGATATTCACAACACGCCAATCGATGAAATTCCGAAAACGGTTAAGCGAGTACGCAAAGCACGACAGATATTCGATCGGATACTGCACGATTCGCGCTCCGAACGGATGAGCAACGGCATCGGCCCTCGGCAACGCAAACAGCACACCGTTCAGTCCTTGATCGATCTGTACACCGAAATGTCGTCGGAAGAGGCGGTGTTTACAATGTTTGAAGATGCGCAATGGATCGATCCGACATCGATGGATTTCCTGGATTCCATCATCGACTGCCTGGATAGAGCGCGCATCATGTTGGTAATCACATATCGCCCCGACTTCACAGCTCCGCCGCACTGGCTGACCTATCCGTACGTTACCGAGATCGCACTGGATCGGCTTTCGGATCAACACGGCTTGTATATCGTCGATCGCATCACCGGCGACAAATCGCTGCCCCCCGAGCTTCCGGCCCAAATTGTCGGTAAGTGCGACGGTATTCCGTTATTTGTCGAGGAATTGACGAAGGCGATAATGAACTCTAACGAAATTGAGGAGCACGCTGATCGCTTTACGCTTAAGAGCCCGCACTCGCCCGTGCATATTCCATCGACACTGCATGACTCGCTGATGGCGCGACTCGATCGCCTCGGCAAGGCCAAAGAGTTGGCTCAAATTGGCGCCGCGATTGGGCGAGAGTTCAGCTACGAGATGCTTAGCGCGGTGTGTGAATCGCCGGAGCGTACGATACGTGATGGGCTTGCACGTTTGATCGACGCCGATTTGATATCGCAACAAGACGCCGCGCCGCAAGAATCCTTTATATTTAAACATGCGCTCGTACAAGACGAAGCATACGCGAGTCTATTACGGACAACACGCCGCCAGTTACACAGTCGCATCGCCCATGTTCTGACTGCAGGTCTCAATGTGGGGCCCAGCCCTGAACCCGAGGAAGTTGCACATCACTACAGCGCCGCCGGCATGGCTCCTGAGGCGGCGCAGTATTGGGAGCGGGCTGCAGGCCGGGCACTCGAGCGCTCGGCGTTTCGGGAAGTGATTGGCCATGCGCGCCGTGGCCTGGAACTATTGCCCAGCGAATCGGCCGACCCCACGCAGACGGAAAGCGAGTTACGATTGCAGATACTGCTGGGCGCCGCATACGGCGCGACCTGCGGATTTGCCGGCCACGATACCGAACAGGCGTTTTTGCGTGCCGACCAATTGAGCTCCAAAGCCGGTGACGCGACGCAACGCATCGATGCATTACGCGGCTTGTACACCTGTAATTATACGCGCGGCGACCTCTCGACTGCCCATATATTAGGCCAACGCATGTTGGATTTCGCTGCCACAAGCAATGACCCTCGCGCCACCACGCTTGGGCATTACATGCTCGGTGCTTGCGCATTCTGGCGCGGCGAATATACCACCGCCCGAAAGCAGCTTGAGCTGGGCGCAATCACCTATGCCCCGCAGCAAAAGAAATCCACCGTCCTCGCGGCACAAATCGACATTCAGCCGACCTTGTACGCGCACCTGGCATGGACACTATGGATTTCTGGCCGGCCCGACCAAGCGATCGGTATGAGCGACAAAGCAATCAGTACAGCACAGGATCTTACTCAACCGTTCAGTGTCGCGCTCGCATTATTTTGGGCATGCGTAACAAGAATATGTTGTGGGCAGACTGACGTAACACAAACCTTAGCATCCGAGATGATGGCGCTGTCTACGGAGTACGATTTTGCTTACTTTCGTTCGGTAGTGACGATTCTCCAAGGACACTCCGCGATCATTGGTGGCGACCATGAAATCGGATTACAGCAAGTGCAATCGGGACTCGATGAAATTAATCGGCTCGAGGCGGGAATCGGATTGCCATGGGTGATGTCAATCGCAGCCGCGGCACACTTGAAGTCAGGCCGCTATTGCGATGGGCTCGACGCGATCGACAACGGATTGCTGCGAATCAATGATAGCGAGGAGCGACATTGGGAGGCAGAACTGCACCGGCTACGGGGTGAATTGTATTTGGCCGTCCAAAGCGACCGCCAGACCGAGGCCGAAGATTCGTTTCGCGCGGCGTTGGATATCGCTTCCCAGCAAGGCGCCCGTTCACTACAGCTACGAGCCGCACTGAGTCTGACCGGATTCAACAACGGCATGACCGCGCCGGATGATGCGCTGGACTTGCTGGCTCGTTGTTACACAGAGTACCGAGAGGGGTTCGGTACCACCGACCTTATCGACGCAGAACAAGTACTGCGGGACGCCGGGAAGGATCCGACGTCCTTGCGGCCACCGCTACGGAATGGGCATTACCAGTGAAGGCCGGCGCCGAAGATAAATCCCCGGGTCTCGGTGGATACGCCCGAACCCGTGTCGTCGTCGAAGTCCAATTTAAATCGTCGGTAGCCCGCCCGTAGCGACAAAAACGGAAATGGGTCGTACGACAACCCGGCTTCGTACTCGTTGCCATTGAGGTCGGTACGCTGCCCGGCGTCGTCCAACGACGGGAACCACGCGGTTTGCCCATAGAGATAGAGAGCGCCCACCACACCGACCCGCCCTTCGAGCAACAGTCGCGCACCGGAACTGTTAGTGCCATCTACCAGATCGATATCTTCCCAACCAAGCCCGACCGCCACAAAGCTATTATCAGTCAGCGAAAACAACCGCCGCTTTACGTCGATACTCAAATGGTCAGCGCTTTCAATTCCGGTCTCGTCCAGGTCCGAACGGTACAACGAGCCCTTTAATCCCCACTTATCCTGCCACCAGACCTCGGCGTGGCCGCCGAACGCACCGCCCGAGGTTTCGCCCTCGCTGACATCGACACTGAAATTGTTCGACCACCACTGCAAGCCGATCTCGCCATCGACTGGTCCCAATGCCCAGCTCGGCGCGGTGGCCCATAGGCCCGACAATACTAAGATTACAGCCGCCCACAGCTGGGCGCCGGGCGTGAGGCGGGATCGATTAATTTTCCTGTGGTGCATCTCCGTGCCGCCGTGACCGAATAAGATTTAGAGTAAACATACTGCTTACAGTATATACCACCCTGTCAATTTCGCAGTCGCAATTTCCAGGCCGGAACCCCCTATCAACGGCATCGATGCACTCTGGCAACGGCTCGCTTGGGGTCCTGCTCACATCGATTCAGACCGTGTCGCAAAGCACCGGTTCCCGAGGGTAATTTGTAGCATCGATACCCAACGGCGGCTCAATCGGATCACGACCGGCGGATAGAAATTACTGACCTGGTGCACCTCCGGCGCGGAAAGTTGCGATGCGCCGCACCCACCTACCATACCTAGCGCTGACGGCACCCAATCCCAGATTTCGATGAGTGGGGTCTACGACCCGGATTGGCGATCGACCGGCCCGGTGAGTTACCTTAACCACATCGCTACCCCTCAGGTAATACAATTGTAATGCCCAGCCACGCTCTGTCCGCAAACCGGGAACCTGCCGAACCGGCGACGCAACGGCTCGATAGTTGGCTGTGGGTCACACGGTTTTTTAAGACGCGGCAGCTTGCGGTCACCGCCATCAAGGGCGGCAAGATTACCGTCAACGGAGTGCGTGCGAATCCCGCGAAGGCGATTCGGATCGGCGACGAGTTGAGCGTGCAACACGATCCGTACCGCTACTGCATCGGGGTCAACGGGTTTTCGACACGGCGTCTGGCCGCCAATGATGCACGGCACCTGTACACGGAAACCGACGACAGTCGACGGCAGCGCGAGCAACGCGCCGAGCAACTGCGCGCCGACGCGGCATTGCGGGTCGCTCCTGCTCGCCGCCCGAGTAAACGCGACCGGCGTTTGCTGACCCGAGTACGACGCGGCGAATAACCCGAACAACCAATGTATACGAGGAGCCGATCGCGGCGCTGCACAACCTGACGGTGGCGAATCGCGGATGCGGCCCGTATCCGGCGCGCTTGCGTCGCTGTGCTGCTACTAGTCACCGTCGGTTTGCGCCACGCGCGGCAGCGACGACGACATCGCAGTGTACCGCTCGCAATGGGTCGATACGGCGTATAGGGGGGACGCCGAGGCGCAGTATCGGCTCGGCGTTTCGTATTGTTACGAATTGACGCCGCTTTACCATACCGGTATCGCCACGGCTTGGCTGTGCCGCGCCTCGATACAAGGGCACAGCAAAGCGCAGTATCAACTTGCCAACATCTTCGTCGGCCGGGTTATGCAACAAGGCAACGCGAACACGCGCGGCCAAGACAACACAAATACCGATGCCTTTGGGTTGTATACGTTGACTGAGCAAAAACGGCACCCCGAAGCCGGCCGCGTGCGCGATTGGCTCAAATGTCCATGCAATCCGATGAAATTGTTCTGGGGCAACAACGCGCAGAACAGTGGCCCCAACAGGATTGCGGCCCGCTGCCGGATCGCAATACCGTTGTGCCGCGCTATGAACGCTACAATAACCATTACCAACCCGACTATTCTAATTGGTAAACTGTAATTCATGCATGGCGTCATACTAGACCGCGACTCGTTCGACTCAGGCGATCTGGACCTCGGCCAGCTTGACGCCGTGTTACCGAACGCGATGTCGTATCCCGCCAGTCGAACCGAACAAGTGCCAGAGCGTATCGCCAACGCCGAAGTCGTGGTGTCTAACAAGGTTATGGTCGGCAGCGATAGTTTCGAGGCCGCGCCAAAATTGCGACTGATTGTGGTGGCGGCGACGGGCACCAATAATGTTGATCTCGAGGCGGCCCGCACGCACTCCGTAGTGGTCACTAATGTGCGTGATTACGCGGCACCGGCCGTTACTCAACATACATTCGCCTTGATTCTTGCGTTGCAGACACACCTTTTGGATTATCGGAACGCGGTACGCGCCGGGCGTTGGCAGCAGAGTGCGCATTTTTGTCTACTGGATTTTCCGATCCGCGAGTTAAGCGGCCTTACGCTGGGCATCGTCGGCTACGGCGGACTCGGCCGTGCTGTGGCACAGCTCGGCAAAGCATTCGGAATGCAGGTGTTGATCGCGAATCGCCCTGGCACACCATTGCAGGCTGGACGCGTCGCGCTCGATGAGATGTTGCGCCGCGCCGATGTCGTGAGCCTGCATTGTCCGCTGACCACGGACACCAAAGGGCTGATCGGCGCTGTAGAGTTCGAAATGATGAAGCGCGATGCGGTGCTCATCAACACCGCGCGCGGCGGCATCGTCGACGAACAAGCGTTGGCCGATGCGCTTTGCGATGGCGAGATCGGCGCGGCCGGAATCGATGTATTGACCACCGAACCGCCGACGCACGGCAACGCACTGCTGGATCCGGATATTCCGAATCTCATCGTGACACCCCACAACGCATGGGCGAGCCGGGAAACTCGACAACGATTAGTGGACGAAATTGCGGCCAATATCGACGCGTTCCACCGCGGTGAGCCCCGCAATATCGTTGACTGATCGGCTAGGCCGCCAGCGGAGCGCGAATACGCGACGCACTTGAACGATTGCTGGCCGCTGCTAACCTCACCGCCACAAGCGCACACGCATTGAGAATATCCGACACTATGCGCACGACACTCGACGCCGTATCGCTGTATGTGCACCTGCCGTGGTGCGTGCGCAAATGTCCGTATTGTGATTTTAACTCACACGTCGCCGCGCAGATTCCGGAACAGGACTACGTCGACGCGTTGTTGCACGATCTTGATTTCGAAATCAACAACATCCGAGCAATGCCGCTGCGATCAATCTACTTCGGTGGCGGCACACCGAGCCTGTTTTCGGTGGCGGCAATGTGCCGCCTGTTAGAGGGTATTCGCAGCCGTGTCGTGCTCGCACCGGATGCCGAGATCACCGTCGAAGCCAACCCCGGGGCCGCCGACCAACAACGCTTCTGCGGCTATCGCGAAGCCGGGGTCAACCGCCTGTCTATCGGCGTGCAGAGTTTTCATGACAACTCGTTGGAACGTTTGGGCCGGGTGCACGACGCTGCCCAAGCACGGCATGCGGTCAAGGCCGCACAACGCGCGGAATTTCAGAGCGTCAATCTCGACCTCATGTTTGGCTTACCCGGACAATCGCGGCGCGATGCGTTACGCGATGTTGAGATAGCTATTGGCTTCGCACCCGCGCATTTATCGATTTATCAGCTAACCATCGAACCCAATACGCGATTTTACCAACAACGCCCGGCACTGCCTGACGACGACGTAATTTGGACCATGCAGGAGTCCATTCAGAGTAGGTTAAGCGAGGCTGGCTATGATCAGTACGAAGTATCGGCCTATGCGCGCCCGCAGCAACGCTGCGTTCACAATCTGAATTACTGGCGATTCGGCGACTACATCGGCATCGGCGCCGGCGCCCACGGCAAGGTAAGCGATAACGCGATGATTGAGCGGACTTGGAAAGTGCGCAGCCCAGCCTCATATATCACTAAAGCGGGCTCCGATGCCGTTATCGGCGAAACACGCCGCTTGGTAGAACGCGAGATTGGCTTCGAGTTTATGCTCAATGCGCTGCGCCTCACTGCCGGATTTGATATCGACATGTTTCACCGACACACCGGTCTTGAGTTTGCGAGTGTTGAAGACACCGTGACCCTCGCGGTGCAACGCGGCTGGTTGTCGAACGACGGCCACCGTGTGGCACCAACCGCCAGCGGTTACCGGTTTCTGGACAATGTGATCGAGTGCTTCCTGCCGTAACGCACGAAGCATCGATCTACACCATTCCCCCTAGCCCAACACGAGGAGGGCAGTAATGGAAGTCGTTGCCACAATTGCCGCCACCATGGGAGTCGCGTGGGCCAGCGGCATCAACTTGTACGCCGCACTGTTTATGCTGGGTTGGATGGGCAGCAGCGGGTCAATCGAACTGCCGCCCAGTCTCGAGGTAGTCGAGCACCCGATGGTTATGGGCGCGGCGGCCGTCATGTATTGCGTTGAGTTCTTTGCCGATAAAATTCCCGGCGTCGATACCGGCTGGGACGTGTTGCATAGCTTTATCCGCATCCCTGCCGGGGCGATGCTCGCCGCCGGCGCCATCAGTTCGCTGGGCCCG
>CAXMMZ010000098.1:0-19183 GCA_964194565.1 Arenicellales bacterium | reverse complement strand
GCCTGGTCGAGGTCTTTGCGTTGCGTGGTGCATTTACCGCCGGGCGTAAACGCTGCGTCGAGCATTCGCTGGCCATGCAATTCGAGAATGCGCGAATCGGCGAAACCGCCGCGCAACGCCTCCCGCACTTTCGCCGCGTCGGCGCCGGCACGTTGGGCGAGCGTTAACGCTTCCGCGACGGCGCCGATGTTGAGTCCGACGATGACCTGATTGGCGGCCTTCGCGATTTGACCCGCGCCACTGTCACCGACATGTGTGAATCGCTCGCCGAGCACCGCGAAAATCGGGCGTGCGCGCTCGATCGCGGCCACACTGCCGCCCGCCATAATGGCTAGCGTGCCGGCTTTGGCACCGACCTCGCCACCCGATACCGGCGCATCGACGTAATCCACGCCGGCCGCCGCGAAGCGCTTGGCGATGTGCCGGGTCGCAGTGACCGCGGTAGTGCCCATATCGATGACGAGCTGGCCGGGTTTGATCCCGGCCAGTATGCCGTCGTCGCCGAGCAACACGGCTTCGACCGCGCTGGTGTCTGGCAACATCATAATGAGAATCTCGGCCGCGGCCGAGACTTGCCGCGGCGATGAATGGGCCATCATACCGGTTGCCGCGAGTTCATCGACAACGGGCTGGCTGCGGTTGTACACGTGCAACTGGACGCCTGCGCGCTGCAGGTTCACGACCATCGGCCGGCCCATAAGGCCGAGTCCGATAAAACCAATCTGGCGACTGTCGAGCAATGGGGTTTTTGCCTTCATGTGGGAGCAACCGGCGCTTTCCGAGATGGGGTCCAATAGTCTACATTCCCGCAGCGACCGTTGTCGCTATAGCCGCGGCGAATGATTGCCGCTTGGGTGACTTGTCCTTTTGTTTACGTTCGAACTGTTAAATTCCGATGGTGCGGCTCGTACCGGGCGTCTGCGCTTCGCGCGCGGTACGGTCGCGACTCCTGCTTTTATGCCGGTCGGCACCGCGGGTACGGTGAAATCCGTGACCCGCGAGGAGTTGCGTGAGATAGGCGTCGAGATGATTCTCGGCAATACTTTTCACCTCATGTTGCGCCCCGGGGTCGATATCATCGAGGCGCACGGTGGGTTGCATGAGTTTATGCATTGGGACGGGCCGATTCTGACCGACTCGGGCGGTTTTCAAGTCTGGAGCCTCGCCAAGATGCGCCGTCTCGACGATCGCGGCGTCACATTTCGTTCGCCGTTGGATGGTGCGGAAGTATTCTTGAGTCCGGAACGGGCGATCGCCGTGCAACACGGCTTGGGCTCAGACGTGGTGATGGTGCTCGACGAATGCACCGGATACCCGGTTGACGAAGCCGCCGCACGGCGCTCGATGGAACTGTCGATGGCGTGGGCCGAACGCAGCAAGGACGCGCACAGCACCGCTCACGGTGCATTGTTTGGCATCGTGCAAGGCGGGATGTACGAGGCATTGCGGATCGAGTCGTTGCAGCGTTTGCAGAGCATCGGCTTCGACGGCTACGCGGTCGGCGGACTGTCGGTGGGAGAGCCCAAACCGGAAATGCAACGCGTGTTGCAAGCGATCATGCGGCACATGCCGGCCGCCGCACCGCGCTACCTTATGGGGGTGGGTACGCCCGAAGATATCGTCCACGCCGTGAACCTCGGCGTCGATATGTTCGACTGCGTATTGCCGACACGCAATGCGCGCAACGGCTGGTTGTTCAGCGGCGACGGTGTCGTCAAATTGCGCAACGCGCGTTACGCCGACGATACGGCACCGCTCGATGCGGCTTGCGAGTGCTATACGTGTCGGCACTACAGCCGTGCCTATCTGCGGCATTTGCATATGGCCCGTGAGATTTTGGGGGCGCGGCTGTGTACGATTCACAATCTCTACCAGATTCAGCGTTTGATGGGCGATATACAAGCCGCGATCGCGGCCGGTCAGTTCGACGACTTTGTGGATAATTTCTACGCGAGGCGCGGTGTTCCCAGACCCGCTGTGGCATAATTGCCGCCGCTCGCGCGGTGCCACGCCGTATCCGGCGCGTATCGGGCGGGTCGTAACTCATGACATGTAAGGATCGAATATGAATCTATTTATCTCCAGCGCCTGGGCGCAGGGCGGTGACACCTCCGGCGGCGGGCTGATCACTTTGTTGCCCTTAGTGGCCATCTTTGTGCTGTTTTACTTTTTGCTGATCCGGCCCCAGCAAAAGCGCGCCAAGGACCATAAGACGATGGTGGCGGGCATAAGCAAGGGCGACGAAGTCGTGACCAACGGCGGCACCCTCGGCAAGATTACCGTGGTCGGAGATAACTTCGTGAGCCTCGAAATCGCGCCCGGCACGACGATCAAGGTGCAACGGCATGCCATCGCGCAGATGATGCCGAAGGGTACCGCAAAATCCGCGTAGTCCGACATTACCCCGAACGATGATTAATCAGTACCCCTGGTGGAAATACGCCATGCTCGCGTTGGTGTTGGCGGTGGGGGCGTTGTATGCACTGCCAAACGTATTCGATAACGATCCCGGCGTCCAGGTTCGCGGCGCCCGCGGTCTACGCATCGACACCGCCGCGTTTGAGCGCATCCAGGGTATATTGCAAGACAATGAGGCCGCACCAAGTTCGGCTGTGCTCGATGAACAAGGCGCGAAATTGCGGTTTGCCGATGTCGAGGCACAACTCCAAGCTCGGGACATATTGGAACGTGAACTCGACGAAAGCTATACCACTGCACTGAGTTTGTTGCCCGCCACACCGCGGTGGTTGGAAAAGATCAACGCTGCACCGATGTATTTGGGTCTGGATCTTCGCGGCGGTGTGCATTTCTTAATGGAAGTCGATATGGAAAGTGCGGTGCGCCGCACCGAAGAATCCCAAGTCGGAGATTTAAAGCGGCGTATGCGTGAAGAAAAAATTCGCTACGTATCGGTAACACGGCGCGATAATGGTGGGATCAGCGTAAAATTTCGTGACGACGAACACCGCCGTAGCGCGGAGGATCTCATCGAACGCGAGATCGAGGGCATTGCGGTTCGAGATGTCGAACAAGACGGCAGTCCGTTTCTACTCGTTGAACTCACCGAGCCCGCGCGGACCGGTATTGCCGAAGCCGCCCTGAAACAAAATATGACGGCGTTACGCAATCGAATCGACGAACTCGGGGTCGCCGAGCCGGTCGTGCAGCGCCAGGGCGACCGTCGTATCGTCGTGCAGTTGCCGGGCGTGCAAGACACGGCCGAAGCAAAGCGCATCCTAGGTCGAACCGCAACATTGGAAATCATGCTCGTCGATGAAAACAACAATACGGCGGCCGTGGCGGGCGGCTCGGTCCCGGCTGGGTCCAAATTATTTACATCCCGCAACCGCGGGCAGATTTTACTGAAAAATCGGGTGATCTATTCCGGTCAGAATATGATTAATGCGGCGGCCAGTCTGGACACCCAGACCGGCGGGCCGATCGTCAGTATTACATTGGATTCCGAAGGCGCGTCGAAGAACCAACGTGTGACCGGTGAAAACATCGGTAATCGCATGGCCGTCGTTTATGTGGAAGTACGTAGTGACGTCCGGCGCGATGCCGACGGCAGGGCGGTGTTAAACGCCGACGGCAACATTGTGCGCGATACCCGCCGTATTGAAGAGGTCATCACCGCACCGGTGATTCGCGATCAGCTCAGTGCTCGTTTTCAGATCGAAGGCTTGGACAGCGTCGAAGAGGCCCGTGATCTCGCATTGTTGTTGCGTGCGGGGGCATTAGCGGCGCCCGTGGTGATCGTTGAAGAGCGCACGGTCGGACCAATGCTCGGTCAGCAAAACATCGATCAAGGCCGCAACTCGGTCATTATCGGTTTTATTCTCGTGCTGATATTTATGGCTTTCTATTACCGCGTGTTTGGATTGGTCGCGAATTTGGCATTGGCAGTGAACCTCGTGCTCATCGTGGCGATATTATCGATGCTGCAAGCGACATTAACATTGCCCGGGGTCGCGGGTATCGTGCTTACAGTAGGCATGGCGGTGGATGCCAACGTGTTGATCTTTGAGCGCATCCGCGAGGAATTGCAGAATGGCAATTCGCCACAGGCTAGCATCCATGTCGGCTATGATCGGGCGCTGTCGACAATTGTGGATGCCAATATCACGACATTGATTGCGGCTGTGGTGTTGTTCAACTTTGGCACCGGACCGATCAAGGGTTTCGCGATTACGTTGAGTATCGGCATTGTCTCCTCGATGTTTACCGCTATCCTGGGTACGCGTGGTGTGATCAATTTGATCTACGGTGGCAAACGCATCGAGAAACTGGCTATATAGCGTGGACGAAACACGAGATCTAGCGATATAAACCGAGTAAATTAAAACCACCAGTATTGGCAACAATGGAATTCCTACGGGCACAGACAAGCATCGATTTTCTCGGGCGGCGGCGCAGCGCGGTGCTGATTTCCGGGCTCCTGATCGTCATCTCGATCGTGTCAATTGCGGTTCGCGGTTTGAATTTTGGGATCGATTTTACCGGCGGTACGTTGGTGGAGGTGGCGTATTCCGAGCCCGTGGCCGTGGAGGACGTTCGCGCGGCGCTGAACAGTGCGCAGATCGAGAATGCGTTGGTGCAGCATTTCGGCACAGCGAGCGATGTCATGATCCGCCTGCCGGTCACGACCGACGACACGGCACAACTGAGCAGCACGGTGGTGGCGGCGTTGCGCAGTCCGTTCGGCGAAAGCTTAGACGAAACCCGGCCGGGCCAAGTACAGCAATGCGTCGTGGCGAGTGGTGTAACCGAGGATTGCCATGTGCAGATGCGCCGTGTGGAATTCGTCGGCCCACAGGTGGGTGACGAACTCACCGAGCAAGGCACGCTCGCCATGTTGTATGCTTTGTTGGGCATCTTGATTTATGTGGCATGGCGCTTTGAGTGGCGCTTTGCGGTCGGCTCGGTAGCGGCATTGATTCACGACGTGGTCATCACGGTCGGGGCATTTTCGATATTGCAGCTTGAGTTTTCGTTGGCGGTGCTGGCGGCGTTGTTGGCGGTCATTGGATACTCATTGAACGATACCATCGTCGTATTCGATCGCATTCGTGAGAATTTTCGGAAAATGCGTAAAGGATCGGCGGTGAGCATCATGAACGCGTCTCTCAATCAGACGTTGCGGCGTACGATTCTTACATCAGTCACGACGTTACTGGTGGTGTTGACGTTGTTGCTGGCGGGCGGTGAGGTTATTCGTGGTTTCGCGGCGGCGTTGATTATCGGCGTTTTGGTAGGTACGTACTCGTCGATATTTGTCGCGAGCCCCACGGTATTAGTACTAGGCATTACCCGCGAAGACATGATGACGGTCAAGAAGGAGGGTGAGGATCTCGAAGCCTCACCTTGATAGTTATTTGCTTAACGGGGCCAGCGGAGTTATGAATTAAATGTGGTGTCCATTTTGCTCGTCGGATGATACCCGCGTCATCGATTCGCGAATGGCCGATGGCGGTAGCACGGTGCGCCGCCGCCGCGAGTGTCAGTCCTGCCAGGAGCGATTTACAACGTTCGAACGCCCCCAATTGCGCTTGCCGCAAGTCATCAAGTCGGACGGTCGGCGCGAAACCTTTGACGAAGAAAAGTTGCGCGGTGGGGTGCACCGGGCGCTGGAAAAACGCGCCATCCACACCGACGTCATCGAGTCTGCCATCAACCGTATTGTACGTAAGCTCACGGTGAGCGGTGCGCGCGAGACATCGTCGAAGCAAATCGGTGAAGCCGTCATGCACGAACTCGGACAAATCGACGATGTGGCTTATGTGCGTTTTGCGTCCGTGTATCGGCAATTTCAGGATCTCGAAGCGTTTAGCGAAGAGGTTGCGAGGTTGCGCAATCAGTTATCCGACGAAGTGCGCAAACGCCAGATGTCGTTGATTCCCGACGATGGGGATAGCGACGCATAATACGCAGCATTTGCGAGCGTAAATCTGCCGTCGATGGCTGGAACCGAGCAATTAAGCGATGACAATCGCTATATGGCACTCGCGTTGCGGTTGGCGCGTCGTGGCTTGTATAGCTGTCATCCGAACCCGCGCGTAGGTTGTGTGGTCGTGCATTCCGGCGAGATCGTGGGTGAGGGATGGCACCAGCGTACCGGCGAATCCCATGCGGAAATACACGCACTCGATTTAGCCGGTGAGCGCGCGCGCGGCGCTACGCTTTATGTGACCCTTGAGCCTTGTTGCCACAGCGGCCGCACGCCACCGTGTACAGATCGCTTGGTACAAAGTGGCGTCAGCCGCGTCGTGGCCGCGATGGCCGATCCGAATCCAGATGTGAACGAACGCGGGCTCGAGCTGTTGCGCGATGCCGGTATTGCAGTTGCGACCGGAGTCGCAGAAGCCGAAGCACGGGACTTAAATCGCGGTTTCATCCGGCGCATGGAAACCGGGATGCCGTGGGTCACAATCAAGCTGGCGTCCAGCCTCGACGGCCGCACCGCAATGACCACGGGCGAGAGTCAGTGGATTACCGGCGAACCGGCGCGCGCCGACGTGCATCGGCGCCGGGCCCGCAGCGGCGCGATTATGACCGGGATCGGGACAGTGCTGGCGGATGATCCTGCACTCACAGCGCGCGCGCCGGAGGCGGTCCAACAGCCGCTGCGGGTCGTTGCCGACAGCCACGCGCGACTGCCGCTCGCGGCGCGCTTGATCGGACAATCCGGCGCGACGCTGCTGGTAACGGCCGAATTGCAGCCGCAACGCGAAGCGGCCCTGCATGCGCAGGGTGTGGAGACCCTGCTGCTGCCGGGTGACGACGGTTCGGTATCGCTGCGGGAGTTGTTGGCAGCACTGGCCGCGCGCGGTGTGAACGACGTGATGGTCGAAGCAGGCCCGCGATTGTGCGGTGCGTTACTGCGGGAACGTCTTATGGATGAACTCATCGTGTATCTTGCGCCACACCTGCTCGGCGACAACGCGCGCGGTTGGTTCTCGTTGCCGGGGCTCGAGCGGATCAGTGAACGCATCCCGTTGCAGATCGTCGAAGTAATCAATGTCGGCGCGGATCTGCGGCTTACCGCGCACGTCGGCGAAGGCCCGGATAATTCATGAAGGGTTCGGATTTCAGGGAAAATCGGGCTAAGTAGTCGGTGTGATCGCCCGCGGATGCATAGCCGTAGCTATGGATCAAGGGGGATCGTGCCGAATACGACGTCCGATTTGTTCTGAATCCGAACAGGACATACGGTGCGGGGGCCGGGACCCTTAGTATGTGGCGTGACCGGTTCAAACTTTTAGAATATTCTGAGTCCATGGGCCGCCTTCGTGAAATATTCGGGCTCTAAATTTTGGCAACAGCGTAGATTAATGTTTACCGGTATTATTCAATCGCTCGGACGAATCGCCGCGGTGGTGCCTGTCGGCCGCGATGTACGGATTCGGATCGATGCCTCAGGCCTCGACGCATCGGCCATTCGCAACGGCGACAGTGTCGCAGTCAACGGTGTGTGTCTAACGGTCGTGTCTGTAGCAGACTGGGAGATCGCGATGGATGTATCAACCGAAACGCTGTCGCGTACCACGTTTGGCGAGCTACAGGTCGGGGACGATGTGAATTTGGAGCTCGCGTTAACACCGCAGACACCGATGGGCGGACATTTCGTGACCGGCCACGTCGACGGTATCGCATCCCTTGCCGAACGCCACGACGACGGGCGGTCGGTACGCATGAACTTCGCCGCGCCGCGGAATTTGGCGGGTTATCTGGCGGAGAAGGGTGCGGTTACGATCGACGGCGTAAGTCTCACCGTCAATTCCGTGCGCGATACGCAGCATGATGTTACATTTGCAGTGAATATCATACCGCACACATTGCACGCGACCACATTTGCGCAGTTCACGCAAGGACGGCGAGTGCATGTCGAGGTCGATATGATCGCGCGTTATTTGAAGCGGTTGGTGGAAACGCGCAGCGATGATTCGGACTTAACGTAGATCATTCACCGCTGCACCGGACACATCACGCCGTGCCAACGGCGGCATAGTAGAATTGAAAACGAACAATGAATATGAATTCTGACACGGCAACCGCAATGTCATCGCAACGCGATAACGGCATATGCGATATCGAAGAAATCATTGAGGACTTCCAGCAAGGCCGGATAGTCATAATGGTGGACGATGAAGATCGTGAAAATGAAGGCGATCTGCTCATCGCCGCGGAACGCATCCGCGCCAGCGACATCAATTTTATGGCATCTCACGGCCGTGGCCTGGTGTGTTTAACGCTGACCCAGGAGCGCTGTGAACATTTACAGTTGTCGTTAATGGTGAACGACAACAATGCCCGCTATTCGACAAATTTTACTGTGTCCATCGAAGCGGCTGACGGCGTGACCACTGGTATTTCCGCGGCGGATCGTGCCACCACGGTGTTGGCGGCCGTGCACCCGGACGCGCAACCCGCCGATTTGTTGACCCCCGGCCATATTTTTCCGGTGATGGCGCAACCGGGCGGCATACTCACACGCGCAGGCCACACAGAAGCCGGTGTCGACTTGGCCCGCCTGGCCGGATTCGTACCGGCTAGCGTGATTTGCGAAATTTTGAACGAAGACGGCAGCATGGCGCGGCTGCCGGATTTGCTGGAGTTCGGCAAAAAACACGGCGTCAAAATCGGCACGATCGCCGATCTGATTCGTTACCGGCTCGCACACGAACCGACCGTGCATCGCACCGCCGAAAGCACGCTGATGACGAACTACGGCGAATTTCGAGTCGTGGCCTATGAGAATATCGTCGACAACAGCACCCACCTTGCATTGGTCAAAGGCCAAATCGACCCCGCCGTGCCGCAGCTCGTGCGGGTGCACGTGTTCACGGGTGTACTCGATATGCTCAGTGAATTACGCAGCGATCACCCATGGTCGTTGGACGCGGCATTGCGCGCCATCGATGCGGCCGGTAGTGGTGTGCTAACGATTCTGCAATACCATGCTGATGATGGCGAGCCGCTACCCGTTGACGATGAAGTCAATATGGCATCGAGCCCGGTGCCAACACGCGATGCCGATGAGGGCATAAGTGATTTACGCATGCTCGGAGTCGGCAGTCAGATCCTTTCGGATTTGAACGTCGGTAAAATGCGTGTGTTGGGAACGCCGCGTAAAGTGCACGGGCTGTCCGGTTTCGATCTCGAAATCATCGACTATATTTCCGAGCCGGCCGTGGTGCGCCGGGTTACCTGAGCGGGGCGGATGCAGTGACTGTTATTGAAGGGGATTACTCCGGCGCCGGTCGAAAATTCGCGTTGGTTGCGGGGCGGTTTAACGATTTCATCACCGAGCGTCTTGTCGCGGGCGCAATCGATACACTCAAACGCCACGGTGTTGCGGAGCACGACATTCAGATTGTGTACGTACCGGGGGCGTTCGAAATTCCGGTGGCGGTGAAGGCCTTGGCGGCGGGCGGGCGCTACGCGGGCATCGTTGCGCTGGGGTGTGTGATCCGCGGTGCTACCCCGCATTTTGACTATGTTGCCGGGGAGTGTGCACACGGTATTGCCGAAGTCAGCCGCCAATACGATGTAGCGGTTGGGTTTGGGGTTCTGACCGTCGATACCGTGGAGCAAGCCATCGAACGATCCGGCACCAAAGCCGGTAACAAAGGCATCGATGCGGCGATGAGTACGTTGGAGATGGCGAATCTGCTGAAGCGGTTGCAGAAGTGATTGCGGATTCGACGGCGCGCGCGTAAATGCCAACCCAAAGCCGACATGTCGCCCGTCGCAGCGCCGTACAGGCGTTGTATCAGTGGGATCTTACCGAGCAAGCTCCGGAAGATATCGAGAATCATTTTATTAGTCGGCACGAATTAACCGGTGGAGCGTTGGAATACTTTCGGCGTCTGGTCGAGGAAGTGCCACTGCATCACCAAGAGCTGGATAGCCATCTTGAACCGTTCCTCGATCGTGATTTCCAGCAAGTCGATCCCGTCGAACGAGCGATATTACGTGTGGCTACGTATGAACTGGAGTATGAATCGGATGTGCCGTTCAAAGTCATACTGGATGAGGCGATCGAGTTGTCGAAAACCTTCGGCGCGGAGCACGGCTATAAATTCGTAAACGCAGTGCTCGACCGCTTGGCCGTGACGTTGCGTCCCCCCAAGGAATCGTAACGTTTAAGTTGGACGAATTTAGTCTCGTTCACCGCTACTTTAGTACCCAAACCTGCCGCCGCGACGATGTCCGACTCGGGATCGGCGATGACGCTGCCGTGGTCACGCCGCATCCCGGCTATGAGTTGGTCGTTACCACCGATGTGTTGATCGACGGCGTACATTTTCCATCATCCACCCCGCCTGCTGCGCTCGGCCACAAGGCCTTGGCCGTCAATATCAGCGACATCGCCGCGATGGGTGCGGACCCGGCCTGGGCGACGTTGAATTTGGCGCTTCCGATGAGCGATGAGGGTTGGCTCACGGATTTCAGTGCCGGGTTTATGGAGATTGCGGATCGATTCGGCGTGGCGCTGATCGGCGGTGACACAGTCTGCGGTCCGCTCGCGATCGGCGTGCAACTCATTGGCCAAACGCCAGCCGGCAGCGCGCTGCGACGCGATGGCGCGCGACCCGGCGATCGCGTGTACGTCACCGGTACGCTCGGCGATGCGGGGTTAGGACTGCGGGCATGCACTGAAGAATTGTCGATAGACGGTGAAGATCGCGCATATCTCATCGATCGGTTGCAGCGGCCCCTGCCGCGCGTCGATGTCGGTCGTGCATTGCGCGGTATCGCGTCGGCAGCGATCGATATTTCCGACGGCTTCGCAGCCGACTTGGGGCATATTTTGGAGCGCAGTGGGTATGGCGCGGACATCGATCTGGCGTTACTGCCGTTGTCGGACGCGTATCGCCGCTGCGATCCCGGTTGGGATCCGGCCGTCAGCGGCGGTGACGATTACGAATTGTGTTTCACTGTAGCACCGGAGCGCGGCGCGGCATTGCAGGCCGCGACCCACGAACTCGCGGTGCCGATCACGATGATGGGTGCGATTTCTGACCAGCCGGGATTACGGTTGCGGGACGAATCCGGACGGCATTATGAGTCTGTGCGTCACGGCTATCGGCATTTCCAGGATTGATAATGTAAGCCCGCCCATGTCTGATTCAGCCGCTAATTCCAGCGTCGAACCGTGCGAGATATGGCGGGAACCCGTGCCTTTTCTGGCATTTGGATTCGGTAGCGGACTGGCGCCCAGAGCACCCGGTACTTGCGGAACCTTGGTGGCTATTCCGCTGGCATGGTGGCTGACGAGCCTACCGGTTGGCGCCTATGCGGGGGCCGTGCTTGCCGCGTTTACTATTGGAATAGCGATTTGCGGCCACACCACGCGCCGGCTTGGCGTGGCGGATCATCCAGCGATCGTCTGGGATGAGATCGTCGGCTATCTGGCCGCGTTGCTATGGTTGCCGCCTATCTGGTGGGTCTTCGCGGCGGCATTCGTGCTGTTTCGGATTTTCGACATAGCCAAGCCGTGGCCGATTGGCGTTGCAGACCAGTGTTTGAAGGGCGGCTTCGGCATTATGGCAGACGACCTGCTCGCCGCCGTTTATGTGAATCTCATTTTGCAAGTCGTGGTGCGTTATTTTCGGTAAAACTGGTTCGGGCACAATCGAGTAAAATTACGTATCAATGGATGACTCCGCCTTTGGCAGCATCACTTTTACTCAAACAAGGCGCCACAAAAAAACGCATGAATCGACGGAATTTTCGATTTAGGAGTACTCGGCGATAATTTTTGCCGTGGTGTTGATCGCCAAACTGGTCAGCAAAAAGACCGGATCGGTCGATGTGTTGTGGCAGATTAGAGACGTTACTTCGAATCGAAAAACTAAGCTGTATGATGGCGTGCATCAGAGGCCCCGTTCGTGTCCTATCGCTGAAAGCTGTTGATTGCCCGGCTCATCCTGAAAGGATCTCTGCTACCCGCTCCCGAAGCACGGGTAGTAACTCGGCTGCGAACCACGGATTGCGGCTAAGCCAAAGATTATTTCTCGGACTCGGGTGGGGGAGCGGTACAATGCTTGGCCAATAGTTACGCCACGATTTTACCAGTTCGGTTAGCGATGAACTTGTTTCATCGAGGTGGTACAACTGCGCATATTTTCCGAGCACGAGCGTAATCTTCAGGTGCCGCAACCGCGAAAGAAGTTGCGTTCGCCATGCTGGTGCACACTCGGGTCGTGGCGGGAGATCTCCCGATTTTCCCGTACCGGGGAAGCAGAAACCCATCGGAAGAATCGCGATCTGCTTCGGATCGTAGAATACATCGGGTGTCACACCCAGCCATTCGCGCAGACGATTTCCGCTCGCATCATCGAACGGCACACCCGAGCCGTGAACCTTGCTACCCGGTGCTTGACCCGCAATCAGAATCCGTGCTTTCGGGTGAAACTGAAGAACGGGCCGAGGGCCGAGAGGTAAGTGATCCCTGCAAATGGTGCAAGCCCGGACTTCGGACAGTAAGGACGAAAACGAAGACATGTTACCGAATACCACCCGCTTTGGGGATGGTATTTGACGCTATGAACGTTGCATCGGTCGGCTGCTTGACCCGGGGTAAGGTGTCAGGGGCGCACAGATTAACGCCCCTGACAGCGCCGACTAGCCGTAGCGGTAAGGCCGTCCGGCTTTTTCCATTACGGCTAGGTAGTCCCTGAAAATCTGCACAACTTTGGCCTTGGTGTCGGATTCCGCCGCAATCTCATCCCAGAATTTAACCGCGGCCGCTTCGACCTGCGCCCACTCTTCATCCGGGATCGATGTCAGCTTCATTTTCGTGCCCTGGGTGCGAAGATGGGCTTCACCGCCCCAATACCACCACTGACGATAGTAGTGTGAGCTGTCCATGGCTAATTTCAGCAGCTCTTTCAGGTGATCAGGGAGTTTATTGTAACTGTCCATGTTGGCGAAGAAGGACCCCGCCCAGGCGCCCGAAATATTGTTGGTCAAGAAGTAGTCGGTCACATCGGCCCATCCAACGGTATAGTCCTCGGTGATGCCGGACCAAGTGACGCCGTCAAGCTCACCGGTTTGCACGGCAACTTCGATGTCCTCCCACGGCAAGGTCACGGGTACAACACCAAACTGGGTAAGGAACCGGCCCGCGGTCGGGAAGGTGAAAACCCTTTTGCCCTTCAAGTCAGCGAGGCTGTTGATCGGGTCCTTGGTCGCGAAGTGGCAGGGATCCCATGCGCCTGCTGACAGATGTTTGACACCGACTTTCGAATATTCGGCATCCCAGATTTCATTCAGACCGTACTGGTGGAAGAGTACCGGAACATCCAGTGAATAACGGCTGGCGAAAGGGAAGTAACCGCCGAAAACCGTGACTTCGGTAGGCGACGCCATCGAATCATCGTCTGACTGCACAGCGTCGATGGTGCCTTTTTGCATCGCGCGGAACAACTCGCCCGTGGGCACAATCTGATCGGAATAAAACAGTTGAATCTCCATTTCGTCACCGGCAACTTTGTTGAAACTGTCGATCGCTGGCTTGATCACATGCTCGCCTAACGCCGGGCCCGCATAGGTCTGCAGCCGCCATTTGATTTTTGTTTTCGTTTGAGCATGAATTGCTGGCGCTGCCAGCGTCGCTGCGCCGGCAACACCGGCGGAGGTGAGAAACTTACGTCTTGTCGTCATGGTTGTCTCCTAGGTGGTTGGTTTGAGTGGCAATTCGGATTGACGCATTACTGTTTTTCCTGGCCCAGTTTCCTTTATTTTCCGTAGACGGTATCCGGCAGCCAAAGCGCGATCTGCGGGAAGGCCATGATCAGAATTAAGGCAAGTAACATCACGCCGACGAATGGAAAAATAGATCCATAGATATCGCGTAGAGTGATCTCTGGTGGGGCCATGGCGCGCATCAGGAATAGATTGTAACCGAAAGGTGGAGTCATATAGGCGATCTGGGTCGTTATTGTATAAAGTACCCCGTACCAGATCAGGTTAAAGCCAAGTGCGTCGACCAAAGGCACATAAAGCGGGGCAACGATTACCAGCATCGCAGTGTCGTCAAGAAACGTTCCCATCAGCAGGAACGAGAGCTGCATCAGGGCCAGGATTACCCACGGATTGAGCCCCAGCTGCTCGGTAAAAAGGTTGTCGATGGCGCGAACCGCGCCAAGCCCGTCGAATACGGCGCCGAAGGCCATAGCGGCCAGAATGATCCACATGAACATGCACGATATCGCCAGTGTTTGGCGTACCGAGACCTCAAAGACTTCCCTGGTCATCCGCCCTTTGAGAACAGCAGCTGCAAATGCCGCCATCGCACCGATAGCGGAGCTTTCTACAAGACTTGTCCAGCCGTTAACAAAAGGCACCATCATCGCCAGAAAAATCGAAATGGGCAGAACGCCCGCGCCCAGCAGACGCAATTTTTCGGACAACGGAACGTTGCGTTCGCCCTTGCTCAATGGGGGTCCTAATTCGGGCTGCAGACGACAACGGATAACAATATAGAGGATAAACAGCGCGGCCATCATCAAACCCGGGGCCACACCCGCGAGCCAAAGTCGACCCACTGGCTGCCGCGCGATCATCGCATACAACACGAGAACAACGGAGGGCGGCACGAGGATGCCGAGCGAAGACCCCGCCTGGATAACCCCGGTCACCATGCGCTTGTCATAACCACGGCGCAGAAGTTCGGGGAGGGCGATCGTAGCCCCAATCGCCATGCCTGCAACCGACAGCCCGTTCATCGCGGAGACCAGGACCATAAGGCCGATCGTTCCGATGGCAAGCCCTCCTCTGATTGGTCCCATCCATACGTGGAACATCTTATAGAGGTCATCCGCGAGTTTTGACTCAGACAGGATGTAACCCATGAATATAAACATCGGCAGAGTCAAAAGCGGGTACCATTTCATCAGCTTCATAGCGGATGCAAACGGAATATCGGACCCACCAGTGCCCCATAGCGTTATGGCCGCAATCGCTGCCACCACTCCAATTGCGCCAAACACTCGTTGTCCGCTCATGAGCAACAGCATCATGGAGGAGAACATCAGGATGGCGATTAGCTCATGCGACACTACAGATCCCATCCTCTGAGTTTGGCGATATCCTTAAAAAACTCTGAAATTGCCTGCAACAACATGAGGAAAAAGCCGATGCACATGGCCACTTTGATGGGCCATAAATAGGGCCGCCATGCTGTGGGGCTGCGCTCGCTGTATTGAAAAGAGTAGCTGGTGCTCTCAAAGGCTCCATACAAGAGTACACCAAGGTAAAAAATCAGAAAGAACACAGTGAAGGCGTCAACCCATGCCTTCTTATGGTCTGACCAGTCGCTGTAAAACAGATCCATCCGAACGTTCGATCCCAACTGGATCGAATAAGGGCCGCCCAGGATGTAATAGGCCACCAAGGCGAATTGCGCCACTTCCAGAGTCCATAGAGACGGTAGGAAAAAAGTCTTCGAGATCGAGGACCACAACAGTATCCCGACCATGACGAAGATGCCGTACATCATTGCCCGTCCGATTCGATAGTTAACGGCATCGACGACGCGCACATATCGTCTTACTACATTCGGCATTTCATTTCCTTGTTTGTCGGCTCAACATTAAGCGCCAACAGGGCCGCCCGCAATGATCTTCAGATCCATAGGGATCGTTACGCAAAACACACGTGGCGATTTGACCCGTCGCTAGTTTAAGAATTTTGTCCGCCAGACGGTGAACACGTCGGGGACGTGACACAGTTTTGTCCGCGGGAGTTCCCGGGGCAGTTTCCCCGATTATCTGCGTTGCTGGCTTGCCTCGTCAACTTGCGCACGGCGTCGCAAATTTAAGGAGCCTCTGCATAAGTCTGGGCGAATAAAGTTGGGATTCAAAGCTATTTCACCTGGCGTTTCTCCAGTGAATTGGGAGCACGATCAGGTGCGGTGGGGCGATCGCGTCTAGAAAGTCGCTTCGCGCGACTTAACCATTGCGGTAAGCACCTCATTGTAGGGGGCTTCAAGTCCGGCCTCGGCGGCAACCACAGGAACCATGCCATTAATCGCATCGATTTCCGATGGCCGGGACGCGAGATGGTCGAGCAACATCGATGGGCGTGCGTTGGGCATTTTACTGCCGAAAGCGCTGACATATTCTTCGGCATCGTTGAATGACAACGCGATGTCTTTCGCACGCGCAACCGCGTAAGCCTCGAGACCGCAGGTTAATGAGATTGTCCAAGAGTACGGGTCCGCCATCATCTCGCCAATTGTGCGGCCGAATACGGTGCACGGAGCGCTGAAGGTCACGTTACAGATAAATTTTTCCCAAACGAGCTGATTGATGTCGGCGAAACTCTTGACGTTAAAGCCGGCGTCTCGCCATACGCTCGCGACATGTTCGGCGCGCGCGGTCAGGCCACCTTGCATTTCTCCGATGCGGATGAGTTCCATACCGTTATGATGGGCGTGACCGGGGCCTATTATGGATGCACCGAAGCCACCAGCGACACCGAGCAGCACGTTGTCGGAAGGCAGAGATTCGCAAATACGCTCGCCGGCGCCAAGCCCGTTTTGAATGGTGAGCACCAAGGTGTCGTCGCGCAAAATAGGAGCGATCGCGCGCGCCGCTGACGCCACACCGGACGCCTTGGTGGCAATGATGACCAGATCGCACGGCGTTAACTCCACGATATCGGTCACCGCCTGCAGCGTATGTACGACGCGGTCCCCACTCGCGCCCTCGATACGCAAACCCTGCGTACGAATCGCGTTTATATGTGCCTCCCAAATATCAACGACCGCGACGTCATTGCCCGCGTCGGCCAGCAGGCCCGCGTAAACCGATCCCATGGCTCCGGCACCGATGATTGCAATCTTCAAAGTGAAATTCCTTGTTGAGGTTCCCTTAAATTTGACACAGAATTTTCGCCGCTTGTTGTAGTGTTTCGTCCTGTTTCGCAAAGCAGAAGCGCACGATGCGGGTATCTGGGGGAGTTTGATAGAACGGCGACAAAGGAATGACGGCAACACCTTTTTCCTGGGTGATCCAGTTAGCGAACTCGGTGTCGCTGCGATCTGAGATATCGCTGTAGTTCGCGAGTTGAAAAAAAGTGCCATTGGATGGCAGCAGCTTGAATCGCGAAAATTCAATAAGGTGACGAAAAGTATCCCGCTTCTGTTGGTAAAACTCCGATAGTCCGAGATAGTGTTGCGGCTGGTCGCGAACGATGTCCGCCAGCGCCCATTGCATGGGGGAAACCGTGGTGAACACATTGAACTGATGAATCTTGCGGAATTCGGCACTCAAATACGCGGGCGCAATACAGTAACCGATCTTCCAGCCGGTGGCATGGTAGGTTTTGCCGAATGAAAACACACCAAAGCTTTTCTCACTCAACTCGCTATGGGTTAATACACTGGCATGGGCTTCGCCGTCGAAGATGATGTGCTCGTACACTTCATCGCTTAGCACCCAGCATTTATAGGGGCGAATTAACTCAGCAAGGCGATCCAAGTCGGCGACGTTGAGGATGCTACCGGTAGGATTGTGCGGGGTATTGATTACCACCAATCGCGTGCGCGCACTGACAGCGGCCTGCAGAGCATCCCAATCGATTCGATAATCAGGCAACGTCAACGGGATATGAACCGTAACGCCTCCGGCGAGTGTCACTGCCGGCTCATAGGAATCGTAGGCCGGGTCGAAAACTATGACCTCATCGCCCTGGGTGACGACTGCGTGAATGGCGCAAAACAGAGCCTCGGTGGCGCCGCTAGTAACGGTGATTTCGGTTTCCGGATTCACCGTCACCGCGCTCACTGTGGCAATTTTCGTGGCAATGGCCTCGCGCAGCTCCATCACTCCAATCATCGGTGGGTACTGATTCTTGCCGGATTTCAGATAATGACCGACCCGGTCCAGCAGGGCAGCCGGTGGCTCAAAGTCGGGGAATCCCTGGGATAAGTTGATCGCGCCAAAGTCCTGGGCCATTTTCGACATGACGGTGAAAATCGTGGTCCCCACGGCGGGCAGTTTGCTCTGTAGCGGGTTTTGCATAACGGTTAGTCCAACAGGGTCTGGAAATTAGTCCGGAGGTCAATTTTATTCGGTCTTGCCGGCTTGTGGAATGATCAACGTTCCGTCAATTGCGAGATCGCGGATCATATCTATTTTACGGATCGGGGAGTCATCGTGGAACACGGCCCGCCGGCGACATTTTTTACCGACGCCAAGGATCCACGGACCAAGGAGTTCTTAAGCCAGATACTGTAAAACCACGGAGATTCTGATGGTCTATACAGCCGCTTTGCTACGCTCTAGGCGCATTTGTGTCGTACTACCGTGATATAGTGTGTATTCATAATTGAGATTTCGAGTCTCATCGAGATGAGAGTTTATCGAGTATCTTCATTCGCTGTACTGCTAGTCACGAGCGTCGTCTGTGACGCGAGCGATAGTCTAATTAGCAGAGGCGCAGCGCCGTCGGACGTTTATCAATTTTCATCACCCTCCAGCATAACTGTCGGACACGATCGGCCGGTGACACTCGCGTCGATTGACAGTGGTACGTCGTCGTCGGAGATCACATATCTACCGCATAACAGCGCATTAGATCCGTATCGACTGAATGAGGGCGCTTTGCCGTCGTTGAGCTACGGGTTTAGCCGTCGGTGGGACGTATCCGAGGTGCATTTGTCGAGCGTGTTGAGTGACAGCGATCGGTTTATGCATGGCGCGGTATCGTTTGGGCACGTCACGATGGCAATGACTACGGGCAGCGGCCGGGGGGCGTTTACGGCGGACAATTCGTTTCGTGGCGTCGATCCGTATTTCTTCCACGGCGGGAGTCACGCGGATTTCTCGTTTAACGGTTCCAGTATCGCTTATTCGCTGAGCGACGACGTACTCGTGCACGCAGGAGCCATGACGATGCACGCCGCGCGCCTCGAAGATCGGCGCGCCAGTCACGCGGGAATAAGCAGTGGCCGCTTCGCGGCAACGTTTACGTCGCTAAAACGCGGCCGCGAGGCAGTGGGTTCGGCCGTCGACCTCGGGTTGCGGGTCGGTCGAACGCAGTTGAACTTTCAACAGTTACGTGTCGCTACCGGGGCTTATACTAAACGATTGAGTTTCTGGGCGCCGTTGTCGTCACGCCGCGCCATCCAGGTCAATCTCGCGAGTAGCGATAATCCCCTTTACGACAA
>CAXMMZ010000097.1:0-5746 GCA_964194565.1 Arenicellales bacterium | reverse complement strand
AATGAAGGCCACGCCCTCAATGGTGAGCAGGCCGCTAAGGAGTGGTTGGCGATTCACTCGAATCTGACTCCTCCCACGTCGTCATAAATACAGATTCTTGATAATCGGAATGCCCGGCGTAGTCACATAGACGCGATTACTCACCAGCACGCGTCGTATGCCTGAGGTTGATCGTGGTTCGCTGTAAGCTCACATATTTCACCAAGGCGCTACTGCAGAATTAGACAGTGTGCCCTTTCTGAATTAACCCTCGATTTCGGATTCTTAGTGATTATTCCTGGCTAGCCCAATTCAAGTGCTGATCAATCGCAAAGTCGGAAAGGTGGAAGTGGATCGGGAACTAATTCAGCTACGCCGGGAGCTTTCCAGACTCAAGCGACAAGTGCGCGACAACGAGGGAATTTGGGCAGAATTTCGGCAACTCGAAATCGATGCGATCGGTGCGGAGTCGTTGCCGGCGCTGATCCATGGTATTTCTCGTGGCATTCGTCGCGCCTTTCCCCGCGTCGACGCCGCCTCCGTGGCGTGTATCAATATCGACTATGAAGTGGCCAATATCGTTGTCGAGAAAGATAAGCGTTATGACATCGGCGCGTGTTTTAAGCTTATATCCCTGGATGAATTGCGGGAAATAATTCGTGATGAGACGAAGCCTTGGCTCGGGGCGTTTGATGATGCGCGCCACGCCCGGTTGTTTCCGATGCAATTGATGGCGTTGAAGTCCGTCGCGCTGGCGCCGCTGACTGTGGCGGGGGCATGCATCGGCTGTCTTAGCCAAGGTAGCCGAGAGGATAGCCATTTTAGTGAAGATGCTTCCACCGAACTGCTCGAACATCTAGCGTCTACGCTGGCTCTGTGTATTCAAAACTCGGTGAATAAAGCGCGCTTGCAGCGACATGGGCTGACCGATCCGCTGACCGGTGTCGCAAATCGTCGCCTTCTCATGCGCCGATTGGGTGAGGAAATGGATCGTTGCCGACGCTATGATCATCCGGTCAGTTGCATCATGGTGGACCTTGATCATTTTAAGCAGATTAACGACCGTTACGGACACACTGTTGGTGACCGGATGTTGGTGCAAGTGGCAGAAGCCCTTAAGCGTGGTTTGCGTTCCAGCGATCTTTTGGCTCGTTACGGTGGTGAGGAGTTTGTGTTGTTGCTGCCCGAGACTACCCAAGAATTGGCTTTGGAGATTGCCAAGCGCCACCATCGGGAAATCGCCGATCTGCAAATTCAGGATAGTGGGCGCGAGAGTATTGCAATTACCGCGTCGTTTGGCGTGGCCGAACTGGCTGCTAACGGGCATACCGACAGCGAAGGTGCAGAAATGTTGATTCGGCAGGCCGATACCGCGATGTATAGGGCCAAACGTGCGGGCCGCAATCGAATCGTAGCCGCAGATCGCGTTTGATCGACTGTCGATGACGCTGTACGGATTGCGCGGCATTACGCACGGCGGCGCCAAAGTGTTGACCGTCATGAGCCCGAGCGGCGCCCGCGCGGTGTGTGAGCATATCGATTCCGGCGACGATCTTATTGTCGCCAGTGGCGACGGCCGCCTCACGTATTACTCGGAGCAACGCAGCGGTGCCCTGAGCCGGATCATTGACGAATACGGGATCATGGTACTAAGTAAGATCGACTGGGATCGCAAAAAGACCGAACTCGGAGAGCGCATCTGGCGTTAGCTTGCGAGTCTAAGTAGTCGTCGGAGTCTACACAGTCGCCGATAAATAGAGTACAGTTTGTCGTCCGGCCTGCGAGCAATCGAGCGTAAATACCGTTTGAGATTATTGTTGGGCCGATTCAAATTGTTTAAACCAATATAAAATGCGAGACAGGTGATGCAAAAGTCGCTACTGATCGATCCGGAGAAGTGTACGAGCTGCCTGCAATGCGAGCTGGCGTGTTCGTTTGAGCACGAGGGCGTGTTCAATCCCGCGAAATCAAGAATCAAAGTTTTCGAGTTTGAACACGGCCGCCGCGCAATCCCTTATACCTGTACACAATGCGAGGAGGCGTGGTGTTTGCATGCGTGCCCTGTCGAAGCCATTACTATTAATCCAGCTACCGGCGCGAAAGAGGTAAACGACAATACCTGTGTTGGTTGCAAAGTTTGTACGATCGCATGTCCGTTTGGGACGGTGAACTACAACGCAGATTCCGGGAAAGTTGCAAAGTGCGATTTATGCGGCGGCGATCCGCAGTGCGCTGAAGCCTGTCCGACCGGTGCCATTACCTACGTGGATGCGAACTGGACCGGTTACGATCGCATGCTTGAGTCCGCGGTGCGGGCCCATCCGGCGGCTTAAGCTTTGAATGATTAATCAGCGGAGTTCTTAAAATGAGTTGGCAACGTAAAATTCTCCGGGTCGACCTTACCAAGGGCAGTTCCGAGATTGAACCGCTCAATATGGAGTGGGCCCAGCAATTTCTTGGCGAACGCGGCCTCGCTACGAAGTATTTGATGGAAAGCATGGATCCGAAAACCGATGCGATGGATCCGAGCAATGTGTTGATATTTGCCACCGGACCGCTCACCGGTACGATGTCGTCCACCAGCGGTCGTTACGCGGTGGTAACCAAAGGGCCGCTCACCAATGCGATCGCTTGTTCTAACTCGGGTGGAAAATTCGGTGCTGAATTGAAGTTTGCAGGATACGACCTGCTCATCGTTCAGGGGCGGTCCCCGCAACCCGTGTATCTGCATATCGACAACGATAACGTCGAAATACTACCGGCCGATGAATTGTGGGGCACGACGGTATGGCACACGGAGGAGTGGCTCAAGGCGCACCATCAAAATCCGTTATTGAAGGTCGCGTCGATCGGTGTGGCGGGGGAAAACGGCGTCCGTTTTGCGTGTATCGTCAACGATTTGCATCGTGCTGCCGGGCGTTCCGGGGTTGGTGCCGTCATGGGTTCGAAAAACCTCAAAGCCGTGGCGGTGCACGGCTCTGTGGGTGTCGGCGTGGACGATCCGCAGCGATTTATGCAGGCCGTCAAAGAAACCAAGGCGCTGCTATGGGATAACGCGGGGCGCCGCGAATTGACCGAACTCGGTACCAACGCGATGATCGACGCGATGCAGGAGTTCGGCGGCTTGCCGACCCGTAATTTCCACGAAGTGCAGTTCGACGGTTACGACAAGATCGACCCCGATGCGATGACCACACCCAACGTGCACGGCCATACCAATTTGATTACCAACAAAGCGTGTTTCGGGTGCACCATCGCGTGCGGGCGGATCGCCCATATCGATCAAAAGCATTTTACCATCGTCAATCGCAAGGAATACTGGCACGCATCGGGGGGGCTGGAATACGAAACCGCCTACGCATTTGGCCCGGTGGTGGGTGTTGATGATATCGATGCGTTAACGTTCGCCGGGTATCTAATGAATGAGCACGGCATGGATCCGATTTCGTTCGGCGGGACGTTGGCCGCGGCAATGGAACTGTATGAAACGGGGGTTATTACCGATAACGACACGGATGGTGTGGCGCTTAATTTCGGTAGTGCGGAAGCGTTGACCATCATGGCCGAAAAGACCGGCAAATATGAGGGGTTCGGTCAAATTCTTGGCCTCGGCTCGAAACGCCTGTGCGAGAAATACGGCCATCCGGAATTGTTCATGGGTGTTAAAGGTCAGGAATTCGCGGGGTACGATTCGCGTGCGTTGCAAGGTATGGGCTTGGGTTACGCCACCAGTAACCGCGGCGCGTGCCACTTAAAGCACGATACGTTCGCTGAGGATATGGAAGATCAGACCGGCAAGGGTAAGGCGGTGCCGTGTAAGGAATCCCAAGATCGCACGGCGGTGGTGGACTCGACAGGTTTGTGTCTGTTCACAACGGCGGCGTGGGGTGTCGAAGAATTTCAGAAGCAGATCGATGCGGCCTGTGAAGGCGACTGGAGTGTGGAACGGTTAGCGGCGACGGGCGAACGAATTTGGAACCTGGAGCGACAGTTTAATCTCTCGGCCGGGCTTACGAAGGATGATGATACTCTGCCCAAGCGCTTGCTGGAGGTACCCGCACCATCGGGCACCGCCAAGGGCAAAGTCAATCAGCTCGATATCATGCTGCCGCAATACTACGAGGCGCGCGGCTGGACTGCCGATGGAGTGCCTACCAGGGAGACCCTGCAGAGATTGAACCTCGGCTGAGGCAACGCTACCGGTTATTGATTGGACGACAGTATGAACCACATTATTATCGGCGCAGGACCAGCAGGAGTGATTGCGGCCGAGACGCTCCGTAAACTGGATTCCTCAAGCCATATCACCATAGTCGGTGACGAGAGCGAAGCGCCGTATTCGCGCATGGCGTTGCCGTATTTGCTCGCTGATAACGTGGGCGAAGATGGGACTCATTTGCGACACGGCGCCGATCATTACGCGGCCCACGATATTCGAATTCAACAAGGCCGAGTCACGGCGGTTGATACTGACGCTAAAAAAGTGACGCTGGATGGTGGCGACTTGTTATCGTACGACAAACTGCTCATTGCGACCGGCTCCCATACGTTACGGCCGCCGATTGCCGGAATGGATCATCCCGGCATCGAAAATTGCTGGACCCTGGCCGACGCGCGCCGGATCGCGCAACGCGCGAAACCGGGCGCCAAAGTCGTGCTAATGGGAGCCGGGTTCATCGGTTGTATCGTGCTCGAGGCATTGGCCGCGCGCAAGGTGGAATTGACCGTAGTCGAGATGGCCGATCGTATGCTCGCGCGTATGATGGACGACGCCGGCGGCGAGATGATTAAACGCTGGTGCGAACGAAAGCGCGTACGGGTGCTGACCGGAACCCGTGTCGAAAGTATCGATACTACTGAGGGTGGTCTACTCATCAATGTCGATAGCGGTGATCCCGTCGCGGCCGATCTCGTGGTGTGCGCGACCGGTGTCACTCCGAACATCGGATTTCTAAAGGGCAGCGGCATCGATACCAACCTCGGTGTTGTCGTCGACGATCGTTTGCAGTCGAATGTTGCTGACGTCTTTGCCGCCGGAGATGTGGCGCAAGGTCCGGATTTTTCCACCGGTCAATCCAAGATTCATGCGATTCAACCCACGGCTAGCGAGCATGCACGTATCGCCGCCGCTAACATGGCCGGACAACCGACGCATTTTAACGGCAGTTTGTCGATGAATGTGCTTAATACCCTAGGGCTGGTTACGAGTTCATTCGGTTTGTGGGAGGGCGTTGAAAATGGTGAGCGCGCGACGGTAATAGACAAAGAGCATTTCAAATACTTGCGGCTTGAGTTCGACGGCGATGTTTTGGTGGGGGCGTTGGCAATCGGACTCACCCAGCACGTCGGGGTTTTGCGCGGTCTTATCCAAACCCGGGTAAAACTAGGGCAATGGAAGCAGGACTTGCTGCGCGATCCGCATCAGGCCATGAACGCTTATCTCGGCCGTACTCAAGGGGATACGTCCCCGGTAGTCGGCGCCACCCGGGCCGCATGATCCGTGCTGCGGTCGTTGGCACATGAAAATTAAGGTCCGCACGACGGGCTTATTAAGCGAATACTTGCCACCGGGTAGTGTCCGAAATGTGGCCGACTTGGAAGTTGGCGACGGTACTACACCGATTGATGTATTGAAGCATTTAGGTATGCCGCTCGATGGCGCGTACCTAATGGCGGTCAATGGCGAGCTTGTGCCCACTGCCCAGCGCGCGGAATGCCGCCTGGCGGAGGACGATAAATTGTCCATAATGCCGCCCTTGAAAGGCGG